>NZ_CALETC010000295.1:0-49486 GCF_937920065.1 Acetomicrobium mobile | reverse complement strand
GCGATCGTGTATGCTGCATTGTCTTTCGTTGGCACCTTGTTCATCGCACGTCACGTCGAGGGAGGTTTTTAAGTTGAACGGATTAACGGTAGCGATTTTGATAAAGCTGTTTTTAGGAATAGGATTAACCTTTAATGTGCTAGGAACTATAGCCTTGTACAGGTTCCCAGATGTATATACCCGTCTTCACGGAACGACAAAATGTACCACATTTGGTTCCATCTTTACTTCGGCATCAGTAGTGGTTTACGCAATATCCAAATACGTAACAACAGGTGAGCCGAGGTTTATAACCTTCACCATTCATGTCATAATCGCAATATTTGCACTCCTGATTACAAATCCTACAGGCGCACATGCTATAGCGCGTGCCGCACATAGAAGTGGCGTTAAACCTTTGGGGATAGTCGACAAGTTGGCGGAAAAAGAGGCGGGTGAGAATTGATCATGATGGACATAGCTCATATTGCTATACTGTTGGCGATTATGATATCCGCTTTTTTTGCAATTTGGTTCGATAATTTGCTGAATTCCGTGATCTCTTTGTGCGCAATGAGCCTGCTCATTTCGTTGGAGTTTTATATCTTGCAAGCGCCTGATGTAGCCATCGCGGAAGCTGCCATCGGAGCTGGGTTGACCACGGCCATCTATATAATGGCCCTTAGAGCTTGCCAGTCATCCGGCTGGCGCAGGAAGGGGAACGATAAAGATGAAAGGTCCTAGGATAATTTATTTAATCTTTTTCGTGGTCTTCGTGGGAATTTTGTGTCAAGGGTTATATGATATTCATCCCTTTGGCGAACCAAGAGAACCTGCCATGGATGATTACTTTATAGCCAACGCGCAAAGCGAGCGTGCGGCCAATAACGTGGTAACATCGATAGTCTTTGATTACCGTGGTTTTGACACCTTGGGAGAGGCTGCAGTGCTTTTTACTGCTGTAATGTCCGTCGCTGCGCTCTTCCGAAAGGAGGAGTAGACACTATGAAACCTTTATCGATAGTCGTCAGAACTATATGCAATATTTTTGCTTGGTTTGTGGCAATCTTTGGAGCTTATGTGATCATTCATGGACATTTATCTCCAGGTGGAGGATTTCAGGGCGGTGCCATAGTTGCTACCTTTATTGCTCTTCTGTTAGTTGCCCATGGCGGAAAGCGCTTTTTTGAATGGGTAAAAATGGATATCTTCACTGCCTTCGAAGGCCTTGGGCTAATTACTTTTGTAGGTATTGGATTTTTAGGCCTATCCACAACTTTTTTGTACAATTTTTTGGCGTTAAAAGGCGGACTATTCGGCTCTCCTGTTACCATAGGTCCTAACGCAGGTATTTTGAACAGCTCAGGAACGATTGCTTTGGCAAATATGGCTGTGGGTCTTGAGGTCGTTGGCGGTTTGTCAACGATAATCATATTCATGTTCTTAGGCATGCGTTATGTGATGGAAGGTGGCAAGGAGGGAAGCGAAGATGATAAATAATATGCCCATGATTGCAGTCGGCGCATTGTTCGTCATAGGGTTATATGGAGTGTTATTTAAGCGCAATATCATAAAAATAGCGATTGCTGTGAGCGTAGTAGAATCCTCTACAAACCTTTTTCTTATAGTTTTAGGCTATAGGACTGGAGGCTCCATTCCCGTTTACACCTTGGCCGGTGATTTTAAGAAAATGGTTTTACCTACTCCGCAGGCATTAACGCTTACCGCGATCGTAATTGGTTTAGCTACTACGGCGCTTTTGTTGACCTTGATCATGCTTTTATACAAGCACTACGAAACTTTAGATGTCTATGAGATAAGGAGGCTAAGGGGATGAGCTGGCAGGTACATCTTCCCGCCTTGGTCCTTTCCGTGCCATTGTTAGGAGCTTTTGTGGCGTTGCTAATGGTGAAGCCGATACTGCGCAATTTGTGGTTTACCTTTATTTTGGTGGCAACCACCGTGTTAGCCTTCCTTTTGTGGAGACGAGTCGGGATATCTGGAACTATGGTATATGTTATGGGTGGGGAAAAATGGAATTTGACCTTACCTTCGGGTATGGCATTGCCCATACGCATTATCATGGAGGTTGACGCCTTTGGGGCTTTTATGATTTTAACAGGTTCTTTGGCTACCTTGGCGAGCGGTTTATTTTCAATAAGATTTTTAGATCGCGTACACGATGGCAATAAGTTTGTAGCCCTATTCTTCCTCCTTTTTACTGGAATGCTTGGCCTTGAGGCGACTGGAGACCTCTTTAACTTTTTTGTCTTTCTGGAAATAGCTTCAGTGGCGTCATTTGGGCTGATCGCCTTTTGGAGAGATTCACCTGAGGCGGTAGAGGCTAGTTTTAAATATGCTGTCTTATCAATTTTTGTCGCACTTTTGTTCTTGATTGGGGTGGGCATCCTTTACGGCATCTACGGAACGCTTAACATGGCTGCTGTTGCCAAAAACATGCAAGTTGGTTTTCTTGAAAAAGTAGCGCTAGTACTTTTCATAACTTCTATGGCAATGAAATGCGGGGCTGTTCCATTGCATATGTGGGAGCCAGATGCGTACGGTCAGGCGCCTGCTGGAGTTTCTTGCTTTCTTGTTGTTGTGGGACAAGCTTCGCTTTATGGCATGTTTAGAATTGCTTTTTCCGTGTATGGACAGGCGTTTCAAGGGTCTGTTCTTGCGTGGATTATCATAGTTTTTGGCTTACTTTCCATGTTCATAGGCGTAATTATGGCCGTGATTCAAAAGGAAGCCAAGCGATTGATGGCTTACCATTGCATTTCTCAGACGGGTTACATGCTTATGGGGATCGGCTTAGGTTTGCTAGCGCTATCAAGTCCGCAAGCGATGAGTGAATATGGCTTTACAGCGATGAAGGGTGGCATTTTTCATATTATAAACAATGCCATGTACAAGGGCTTGTTATTTTTGACGGCGGGATCGCTTTTTTACGCTACGGGTACGACAGAGCTCGATAAGCTGGGCGGTATATCCAGAAATATGCCCTATACGACGATGATGTTTGCCGTGGCAGCCGCAGCAATTGCAGGTTTGCCTCCGTTCAACGGGTTTGTGTCGAAGCTTTTGATATACGAATCGTCCTTTGTCGTTCATCCCTTTTTAGCTGTAGTGGCGATGGTTACATCCATACTCACGCTTGCTTCATTCGTGAAGGTTTTTCAATCGGGGTTTTTGGGTCCATCAAGGGAGGAACTGGCTTCTACTAGGGAAGTTCCTCTAACCATGATCGTAGGCATGTCTGTTTTGTGTTTGATGATCTTGGGGTTGAGCTTGATGCCAAATTGGGCGTTATCTAATTTGATCGAACCAGCTGCTCGTGATTTGGTCAATCAGGCCAGCTACATTCAGGCGGTAATGGGGAGTGGATTGTGATGACGATTGGGACCCTATACACAGGTTTTGGTTATTGGAACGTCTATGCCTGGATAATGTTTTTTGCCATTGGGGCGTTGGTAGTTTTATTCATTCGCTTTACGGGCAGGAGCGATTACGAAAAGGGTACATATCAAGACGAAGTGTTTTACGGTGGTAATCCAGTTCCGCAAGATGGAGAGGATCTGGCTGTCCCAGCCAGTTCGTCTTACTGGGGATTTACAAAAGCCCTTGCCAGTTTTTATGAAGTACTGGTAAATCTTCATACGGGCATCCTTTCCGACTATATGGGCTTTCTCATCGTCACGGCTGCTATCATTTCGCTTTTGATTCTTTTGTAGGAGGATCGTGTTATGTTTAAGATGGACATAAAAAAAGAGCTTGGAATTTTACCAAAGTCAATATGGGCTTTTCACTGCAACAGTGGATCCTGTAATGGCTGTGATATTGAAATAGTGGCTCTGCTTACGCCGCGGTATGACATAGAACGCTTCGGAATGAAGTTGGTGGGATCTCCAAGGCATGCCGATGCGCTCCTTGTGACTGGTCCAGTTACGAAATATATGACTGATCGGTTGCGCCGCATTTACGCTCAAATACCTGGTCCGAAGGTCGTCGTAGTCGTAGGCAACTGCGGTGCCTCTGGTGACGTATTTTATAAATCATACAATTTGGATGGACCAGTGGATAACATACTTCCAGTAGATGTATATGTTCACGGATGCCCTCCCAGGCCCGAAGCCATCATAGATGGAGTGACCAAGGCGATCGTTAAGCTCGAGGAAAAAAGAAAAGAGCTTCTTGAGTCGGGAGGCGGTGGCAATGTATAAGGCAATGCTAAACTTTGAAGCCAGACCAGCGGAGGAGCTAAAATCCTTTTTGGAAGAAAAATTAGGAAATAAAATTAAAAATATAGAAATAAGAGCCAGAACTGCCGGCAAGGAGGAAAAAGTGGCCTTCCATGACCTTTGGATCTCTTGCAGCAAAGACGCCCTCATCGAGTTGGTCGATCTTCTTTCTGAATTTGACTTTCCCATATTTCACGTTATCTCGGGTGATGATGTAGGAGATTGCATTTTGCTAAATTATCATTTTTCTTTATTTTCAAGCGCTGGGCGCGGCAAAAGACTTGGCGTCGTCGTCTCGGTATTAGTGCCGAAAAATGAACTTTCAGTGCCTTCCCTTTACGATCGCATTCCGGGAATAGAATATAGCGAGCGAGAAATGCACGAGATGTTGGGCGTGTTTTTCGAAAGCTTACCAGATCGATCACTGGTTTTTTTGCCCGAAGATTGGGATGAGAAAGTTCACCCATGGCGACGCGATGAGTCGGGGCTTTCTTCGAGACACATAAGGGAACTTTCTTAGAAGGGTGATGAACAATGGCTGAGGAAAATAAGACTTATACCATTCCTATTGGCCCTGTACACGTCGGCTTGAAGGAGCCCATCACCGCGTGGTTGCAGGTGGACGGTGAAAGGATAGTCGACGTACGCATAAGACCTGGCGCCATACACAGGGGAATAGAATACATGGCAAGAGAAAGAAATCCCATTCAGGTGATCTACTTAGCTGAAAGGATTTGCGGGATTTGTTCTTTTGCCCATATAGTCTCCTTCGTGCGCGTAGTGGAAGATGCTACGGGTATCCCCGTGCCGCCCAGAGCAAAATATATACGGACAATCCTGCTCGAGCTTGAGCGTATTCATTCCCACATCCTGTGGGCGGGTGTGGCCTGTTACACCCTCGGGTATGACTCGGCCTTTAATCTGGGCATGTTGCTTCGAGAAAAGGTCATGGACGTATTGGAGGCCATGACGGGAAACAGAGTGAATTACGGGGTAGGAACTATAGGAGGTGTACGCCGGGATATCACTCCTAAGGTTGCAAAAGCTATAAATGAGATGCTCGATTATTATAACCGTGAGTTTTCGTACTTTTATAATGTAGTCACCGAAGATCCGATCGTGAAAGCAAGAATGAGAAATGTAGGCGTGCTTTCACAAGAAAACGCCATAAGATATTGCGCAGTAGGCCCGACTGCAAGGGCTAGCGGATTGCGCATGGACTTGAGATGGTCATCTCCCTATGAGGCGTACGAAGACCTGGAAGTGGAGCCTGTCGTTCCTCAGGATTACTTAGGAAAAGTTCATGGAGATGTCTTTGACAGGTTTTTTGTTAGGGTTATGGAAGTCTATCAGTCCTTAGATATAGTAAAAAAGTGTATGGACGGATTGCCTGATGGACCTATCATGCACGAGCCAAAGCCTGCAAAATTGCTTAGCCTTTTAAAGGAAGCTGAGGGCGTAGGGCAATCTTCTATAGAGGCTCCCAGGGGCGATGATACTCATGCCATCAAATTAACCAAGGGAGAAGAGAACATTACATGGTGGAAGGTAAGGGCGCCGACTTATGCGAATGCAATGTCGTGGCCCATCATGTTTAAAGACCAGGAAATTGCCGATGCGCCATTAATCATCAACAGCATTGACCCATGCATTTCTTGCATGGAAAGAATGCTAGTTGTGGACGAAAAGGGCTCATCTACTATGACCACCAAGGAAGAGCTCATTAAGTTATGCCGCGACAAGACTAGGAGGCTGATGCATCGATGAACTCATTACTCGCAAGGGTGATATCAGGATTTGCACTATTTTGTCTTGTCATAATCATTGCGCTTTTATATGAAGGTATTGACAGGATCGTGCATGCCAGGATGCAGAGGCGTTTTGGCCCGCCTTTGCTGCAGCCCTTTTACGATGTAATAAAATTGCTGGGCAAGGAATCTATAGTGCCGAGAAGGGCTGTTAGGACGGTATTTCAGGCGTCTCCATGGATGGCAATGGTGCTAGTGCTAGTGATTTTCCTTTATATACCAATCGGCTCTATACCGCCCATTTTGGCGGGAAACGGAGACATGATATTAATCCTTTACCTTCTGGCAGCATCTGCCGTGATGATGGTCGTAGGAGGTTTTGCCAGCGGTTCTCCTTACGCCAATGTAGGTTCTCAGCGAGAGATGGTTTTGATGATGAGTTACGAACTTCCTTTGGCTTTAGTGGTGTTGACTCTAGCATGGGTGGTGTATAAAAAAGGAGTTCCCGGGGCTCCCTTTAGCCTTGAGACCTTTGTCGCCGTTCCCGTATGGAAGACCGTTGGTCTTGTAGGTGCCATGGGCTTACTCGCCCTGCTATTGGCACTGTTGGGCGTCATTCCGGCGGAGGTGGGCAAGGTTCCCATGGATATAGCCGAAGCAAAGACCGAAATTTTAGAGGGGTTATTGACCGAATATTCAGGAAGAAATCTGGCGCTTTTCAAACTCACGTTTGCCCTGAGGTCCCTTGCTATGTCTGCGCTGTTGGTACCTTTATTTTTCCCGTTTTCATTAGGAAAGTTGCTCGGTTTGAACGGAGCCTATTTTGTCGTAATTGATTTTTTATGGTTTTGGGTAAAGGTTTTACTTGTTCAGATTGTGGCAATTACTATCGTGAGGACCATGTACGGAAGGTTTAAGATATGGCAGGCTTCCCAGTTTTATTGGTTTCAAATGGGAGGATTGGCGCTAGCGGGGATGATCCTCGTCTCGCTTGACGTGATGCTTTTTTAGGGGGGACATAAATTGATAAATAAGATGTTTCTTATGATTTTAAAACAGTTTATTAAAAAGCCTTTCACCAACTTGTTTCCGCTTGCGCGCATACCAGATCACTTGACGGCAATTCTAAAGAAAGTTGAAGCAGGGGAGGCGAAGATTAATACGCCCCTGCCTACGCCTGAAGGTTTTAGGGGAAGAATATCATATGATAAGGGCAAGTGTATCGGATGCAGGTTGTGCATCCGAGTATGTCCCGCAAATGCAATATCCTACATTGCTGAAGAAAAGAAAATAATGGTGCATATCGATAGGTGTTGTTTTTGTGCCCAGTGCACCGAAATATGTCCCGTGCAGTGTTTATCGATGAGCGACGAATTTTTGTTATCCTCCTTCGATCGAAAGAAGCAAGTGGTTGCAGGAAGCAATTAGCGACTAAATTAAGAAAGACCCGAGCATGAAATTTGTGTGTTCCTTTCAAGCTCGGGTCTTAAGGACGTGTGAAACACCCCTTGTCCCGTTTAATTAACCCAAAATTCCCCAATGGGCGAGCCTTTTTTTAGTTTCCTCCCTGCCCAGTAGCTCTATAACCTCAAATATACCGGGGCTTACCTTGGTGCCGGTTAGCAATATTCTCAAGGGCATGGCTATTTTTTTCAAAGGGACTTTTTTGTTCGCGCTCCACTCCCTGGCAAATTCTTCCAAAGCCTTCGAGTCCCATCGGGAGAGCTTTATCATATCATTGCAAAAGGGACGAAGCACTTCCCTGACGTTTTCTGTGTATTCAAAGTCCACCCTTTCCTTGACTGGTTCAAAGGTTAAAAAGTAGTCTGTATATTCTGCCAGTTCCTTTAAGGTTTGCCCTCTCCCGTCCATTATTTCTAGGACCTTTGCCAGGTATTCCGGACTATGTTTTTCGATGGGAAGGTCAAGGGCCACCCAGAAAGGTTTTACCGCTTCTAAGCGCCTCTCGGGATCCATGCGCTTAATGTGTTCTTGGTTGATGTGGCGTAATTTATCCATGTCAAATACAGAGGCGCGTTTGTTGACGTCTTTGATGTCAAACCATTTGATTGCCTCTTCTACGGAAAAGATCTCACGATTATCCCCGGGAGACCAACCCAAAAGGGCCAGGAAGTTAAAAAGCGCTTCAGGCAAAAAGCCCATTTCCTTATATTCAAGCACGCTGGTAGCGCCGTGTCGTTTAGAAAGCTTCTTTTTATCCTTTCCCAATATCATTGGAAGGTGGGCAAATTCGGGCAGTTTTATCCCCAAGGCTTTGTAGAGCAAAATTTGTTTTGGGGTATTAGCGATATGATCTTCGCCTCTTATCACGTGTGTTATAGCCATAGTGAAATCGTCAATGACTACAGCGTAATTATAGGTCGGCGTACCATCGCTTTTTATGAGTACAATATCTTTTAATGTCTCGCTTTTAACCTCAATGTGACCGTAAACTATGTCGTCAAAGGAGACGACCTCTCCAGGCATGACCCTGAAAATGACGGCTTCACCTTCACGGTAAGCCAATCCTTCGTTTAAAAGCTTGTCTGCGTAACTGTGGTATATGTCCAACCTTTCTGATTGACGATACGGACCGTATGGCCCACCAATTTGTGGCCCTTCGTCCCAGTGAAGGCCGAGCCATTCAAGACCTGAATATATATTTTCCTCATATTCTTTGGTGGAGCGTTCTCTGTCCGAATCCTCGATGCGAAGCACAAATTTACCACCCTCGTGTCTGGCCCAAAGCCAGTTAAAAAGCGCAGTATGGGCACCTCCGATGTGAAGGTTTCCCGTCGGACTTGGCGCAAAGCGAACTCTAACTTCTTCGGTCATATTTTAATACCTCCTGATATTAAGAGCATTTGATGTAATATGCTGATAGCTTGCTGCTAAATCATGTTCGACTTAATAAACTTGCTAGAAGTTATTTTTGTAGTCGCGCATCACTTGTATTACAATTGTATCAAAACTATAAAGGAGATGTGTCATCTTTTGAGCGGAGAAAGGACTCTTTTGGTGGACGGGCATGCTTTGGCCTTTAGGGCATACTATGCATTACCCGAGCTAAACGCGCCAGATGGGACACCTACCAACGCTGTGCTGGGGTTTTTAAATATGCTACTTAAGGTAATAAACGACGAAAAACCAGATCGAGTAGTGATATTTTTTGATGCAAAGGGCGAGACCTTTCGACACAAGGCATATGAAGAGTACAAAGAAGGAAGGCCGCCAGCACCAGAGGAATTTAAAGCGCAAATACCCATACTTAAAGAGCTTATGAAGCACTTCGGCTACCCTGTAGTGGAGATAGAAGGCGTAGAGGCTGACGATGCCATTGCTTCTTGTGTGCGCTCTTTAAAGGATAAAGGGGAGATTTTGGTCTTGACAGCTGATAAGGATATGCTCCAGCTGGTCAGGGCCAACGCAAAGGTGTTGAGGCCCATAAAGGGAGTCTCAACGTTTAAGATTTATGACGAAAAGACCTTTGAGGAGGAATTTGGCTTCCCCCCTTCATCTTTTCCAGATTACCTGGCTCTTATTGGAGACAAGGCGGACAATATCCCAGGCATCCCTGGGATAGGACCCAAGAGGGCGTCGGCGTTAATACAAAAGTACGGTAGTTTAGAAAATATTTATGAGTATTTGGACGAATTGCCACCCAGGATTACTTCAAATTTGAAGGAGAAAAAAGAAGAGTTATTTCAATGGAGAGAACTTATTCGCCTGCGCGATACGCTAGAAATAGATCCAAAGGTATTCGAGCAAAATGGGCATCGAGACGATAAGGCTTTAGTCGATATATTCGAAAAATTGGGTTTCAGGCAAATACCAGAAAGGCTCGGGCTCAAGGTCCAGGATGAGAGGATCAAAAAAACCCCCGATATCGTGGATAGATCCGAAACGGCGAGTCAACTAACCAAAGCACATGACGATGAAAATAAAACCGTTTCCTTGTCTTTTGAGGCCGAAGGGCGGTACCCTCAAAGCTTTAAGATGACAAAGTGCGCTGTGGCAAAAAAGGACGGCTCGGTATACGTGATCGACACAAGGGAATCTGAAGATTACGACAAATTGATGGAAAAGATAAAAGGTCAAAGGTTATTGCTTTGGGGTTTCAAGGAATTAACAACAGCCTTAAAACGGTCACCCTGTGCTCCAGACGACGTCTGGGACGGGAAAATAGCTTACTACTTACTGCATCCAGACATGTCAACGTCAAAAGAAGGTTTAAAGAAGATAAAAGAGGCGAGAAACAGCGAGGCGGGACTGAAAGAGGAAGCTTTGTCACTTTTTGATATATGTAAAAAGCTGTCTGCACAGATGGATCACGAGCTACTCGAACTAATGTACCGAATAGATGTGCCACTATCGCTCGTGCTCTCGAAGATGGAAATGCACGGAATACGCATGGACCTCGATCTTCTTTGGAAAATTAAGGAAAAGCTTGAAAGGACTTTAGAAGACGTCAATGCTTCCATTGACATGGCCGCTGGTTCAAAGGTCAATCTAAATTCCCCGAAACAGGTAGGATGGTTGCTCTTTGAGCACCTGGGATTGCCCGTGATCAAAAGGACAAAGACGGGATATTCCACGGATGTTACCGTACTTGAAGAGCTAAGTCGCCTGGATCGCCCCGAGGCTTTAGTTGCAAAACTTCTCTTGGATCATCGTGAGTTATCCAAGATGCTTACGGGTTTTGTGCAGCCGTTGATCGATGCGATTGATCCAAAAACTGGAAAGGTACACACAACCTTTGAGCATACAAGTACGGGGACAGGTCGTTTGAGCAGCAGAGATCCCAACCTTCAAAATCTCCCTGCATATGGCGATTGGGCAATAAGGCTTAAAGAAGCTTTCATACCGAGCCGTCAGGGAGGCAAATTTATTGGGGCTGATTATTCTCAGATAGAACTGAGGGTGCTAGCGCATATATCTGGTGACGAAAAGCTTCGTGAGGCTTTCGAAAGAGGCAGAGACATCCATGCCGAAACTGCTGCGTGGGTCTTTGGCATAGATTCCGAAAGGGTTTCCCCCGAGTTAAGGAGAATGGCCAAAATGATAAATTTTGGCCTGCTTTACGGCATGACGCCTTACGGCCTTGCCTCAAGACTCGGGATCGGAAGAGAAGAGGCAAAAGCCATTATTGAGCGCTACTTTTCGGGTTTTCCCAAAGTGAGGGAATATATAGAAAAAAGCTATGAAGAAGCGAAAAAAAGAGGATACACTCTTTCTTTGTTCGGCAGGAGAAGGCCCTTGAGCGAGGTTACCACCGTTGAGGGTAATAATACTGCGGCATTAAAAAGAGTGGCCATAAATACTCCCATTCAAAGTACCGCCGCCGATATAACGAAGCTTGCTATGATACGTTTTGATGAAGCTCTTCAAACAGAGCATATTGATGCAAATTTAGTTTTACAGGTGCACGATTCTTTAATATGTGAGTGTTATTCTAAGGATGAAGCTCTGGTGTCCGAGCTTCTTAAAAGAAACATGGAAGAAGTAGTGAAGCTTTCCGTGCCACTGGAGGTTGACATAAAAAGTGGGTACACCCTGGCGGAAGTGTGATGTCTTTGTTTACCTTCGTATTGTGAAGGCAGAGGCAAACAACCATAGGGCGAGCCAATACAAGTGAGTGCTTTGCGGTAAGATTATGAACCCAACTCCAAAAATAAGTAGTGAAAGGACCGAGAAAAGGCGAGTGGTACCATGAGAGACGTTCTCTGTCCTTTGGCTTGACACAGCAGCAGAGGTAGTTGAGGAGATGTCAAGAAATGCGCGCTTGATCTTTTCCTTGCCCAGCTCCATTAAAAGCAGGGGCTTGAGGTTTAATATTGAGGTTACCTCTTGGAAACTCTCGTCTAACAGTTCCTCAAATCCGATTTCCGGATAAAGGGTATGGAGCGTTCCCTCAAGCATAGATAGAGCTTTAACTTGATAAAGCAGGGGCTTGGGTATTTTTATCCCCCAGATGGGGCTTTGTGAAATCAGGTCTTTTAACATATCTGGTAGTGAAAGTTGACCCAAAGGTCTGTGGAGATAATCTTCAAGAAAGTCATAGATTTCATTCTCAAGGGCCAAAGGATCAACATGGCCCTGAATTACCCCTAGTGATGCAAGGCTGCTATAAACTAAACTTACATCTCTTCGCAAAAGCCCCCAAAAGAGGAGCATGGATTTACGTCTGATCTTTTCGGATAAAAAACAGGTAGCGCCATAATCTAAAAGCACCAAAGAATTCTCGTCTATTAGGATGTTGCCGAAGTGCGGATCGGAATGGACCATGCCGTCTTTTAGGAATTTAAACAAGTATGTTTTGGTCAAAGAGAGAGCCATATGGCGGCGTCTAAACCGGGATAGCCCCTGCACTGCTTTATCTAATCTGATGCCACTGTGAAAGGACATGGTTAGTACGTTTTTGGTGCATAATTCGGGGTATCCTTTCGGTACTTTTACTTCCCACTCGGGGGGCAATCCCTCGCCATACTTTCTCATACAGGCAAGTTCTCTGAGCAAATCGAGCTCCTTTATTATGTTGGTCGAGAACTCATCCAACGTATCCTTGAGATCTATGGGAAATGCCTGTGTTTTGGGCAGTCTTTTGATCAAAAACCTCATGATTTTTATGTCCTCATCGATGAGTTGCTCTACACCCGGCCTTAAGATTTTCATTGCAGCCACATGCCCGTTTTTTAAGGTGCATTTGTGTACCTGAGCCAAACTTGCTGCTCCAACGGGATTCGGATCCCAAAAAGTCACTTCATTCATCGATGTTCCTAGTTCCTTATTTACGAGATTTAATACCTTGTCTGTAGGCGAGGGAGGTAGTTCGTCCAGAAGATGTGACAATGCCTCAGCAATTATTGGGGGCAATATGTCATAATGACAGCTTAACATTTGACCAAGCTTTATGAAGGAGGGCCCAAGCCGTTCAAATCTTGCCTTTATGTCTGCAACCTCATCCTCAGGAATGGTCTTATAGCTGCGTAAGCTCAAGTTGCGTAACTTGAGAAATAAAGGTATGGCATTTAAAGCCAGCTCGCTGCCCCTCGTTAAAATGCCCAAAAATATCACCTCTTTGTTAGATGATTATATTATATATGGAGATATACCTATTTTGATAAAATGCTTGTTGGTATATACTATAGGGCATTGAGAGTGAATTTTGCTTTGACGAATCATGCAAGAGGAAAGGGGAAGGTTAAATGGTTTTGAAGACGCTTCGTACCAAGACAAAAGGAATCATGATTATCGTCGCCGTTGCATTTGTGATCTCGATCTTTGCCGGGTATGGATTTTACTCTAGAAAGGGCGATTCTTCTGCTGGCAAGGACCGAGTTGTAGCAAAGGCTAATGGCACTAACATTATGCTTTCGCAGATAGACATGGGCGTCAGACAACTTATGGAGCAGATGGGAATTAGCAACTTAGCGCAAGAACAGTATTACGTATTGAGGAAACACATTTTAGATCAAATCATTTTGGACATGGAGCTGGACAAGGAAGTAAAGAAAAATAAGATTGAAGTTGCAGATGAAGAAATAGAAGCTGCGATGGAGCGGATAGCTGCTCAATTCCCAACAAAGGAAGCATATCAGGATTATTTAAAGGCATATAATATACGAGAAGAAGATCTAAAAAAGGAGCTTAGTAGGCAGCTTGCCCAACAAAAGCTGTTACAGGCCGTTGTGAAAGTTGATGACACTATCACAGAAGAGGAAGTTAAAGAGTTTTATGAGGTCAACGGCGATACTTATTTCGTTCGACCGGAGGGTCTTTGGGTCAATTATGCAATCTTTTCCGATGGCAAAATTGCGCAAGAAGCAAGGGATGCCTTAGCGGATGGACAGCCTTGGGATGAGGTAATGGAACGTTATAGCGATAAGATATTGCATAGCACGCCCTATGATAATCCTTTATTATTGTCCATGGCAACCATAGAAGCTCAGGAGGGAATGGCTTCTTTGAGGGAATTAAAGGCGGGAGACGTGAGTCAACCCACCCAACTGGATACAGATCAGATAGCAGTTTATTTAGTCAAAGAGCACCAAAAACAAGAGAAAATTCCCTTTGAAGAAGTTAAAGACAGCATCAAATTAGCGTTGAACCAGCAAAAGATGCAAGCCCAACGTCAGGCTTATTTGCAGGAATTAATAGACAACGCTGATGTCAATATTGTCGACGCGTCTGTGTTCGAGGCACCACAACGGCAAGAACAGCCTCAACAACCTGATGGTCAACAAGATGTTGATGAACAGCAGTCCGAAACTAGCACAAACGAGGCAGCTCAACAAAGTGACTTGCCATCTCAAGAATCACAAGAATCGCAGTCTGTCCAACAATCCCAAAGTGACAGCGAGACAAAGTAAGGTCGATGGCCTTTAACTATTTCTAGCGAAGAAATAGGCTATTCTAGGTTTTACGAGCGTATTTTCATAAAAGAGCCAGTTAGGGATTGACATAAATCCGGTTACTTTCTAGAATGACTATGCAAGGTGGGATGGCCGAGTGGCTGAAGGCACTCGCCTGCTAAGCGAGTAGGGTGGCTGAAACCGCCCTCGAGGGTTCGAATCCCTCTCCCACCGCCATTGTTTCTAGAAGGTGCGCCGGTAGCTCAACTGGATAGAGCATCGGACTACGGATCCGAAGGTTGGGGGTTCAAGTCCTCTCCGGCGCGCCATGATTTAAAAAACACGGGCATAACCTGCAATCTCGACACTTTTCGTTAAACTTGCAATTTAGGCAAAAATGCATAATCTGTTGTCCATGAAAAAGCTATTTTTACACTCCCTTGCCATCAATGCGAGGCGAAAGGGAGTGTTTTTTATGGCTGTGGTTCTTATGCCTTCCAGGATAGTTTAAACTGCGCTGAAGGCTCAGGAGATCCTCTTTATTTTAACTTTACGTATTATCCACGTTACCACGCCAAAAAAGTCCTCTTGCCATTCCTGCGGCAAGTCAGATTTTTCTTGAGTAGAGGTGGTTTTTGTGTTTTCATTGACCCAGGATGCAATATCTGATGAGGTAATTTCCTTGAGGCGCAGTGTGTTGTCTTTTATCACTATGGCAACGTCGCCTTCTACGGGATTCAGCGAGCGGTCTACTACTAAAATATCATTATTTCCGATGCCTAGCTCGGGGCAGTCACCGGAAGCACGAAAAAAATAAGTCGATGCGTGGTTACGTATGATCAGTTCGTTTAAGTCTAAGGCGTGAGCTTTTTCCGCTGCAGGTGTGGGAAAACCCGTGGTAGTGTTGAAGCGTCGCATTTCCGGCACCTCCAATTACGTGCTTACAAGGGGAATCTCATCCCAATAGGATGTATAACGAGGCGAACGCATGGTTGCACTAGCTATCCATTTTTGACTTTCCGGTTTTCCGCCGGCAGCGAGCCAAATGATGGGCTTATTGGCCTCAAGGTTCATTTTATCGATCGTCTGCATTAAGACATCCAATTTCATGGATCGCCGTAGATCGCAGAACAGTCCCTTTTGTCGCGCCTCACTTGGAACAATTTCAGAAAGTAAAACACCAACCCTTTTATATTTCTTTCCTCTAATGTAAGCTAATTTAAGCCCTTCTAAGGCGGCTTTGACGATGGAAGGAGCGTCATTTTTAGGAGTCACAAGGCATACACTTCTGCTGCCCCAGTAGAAATCTTGGGTATGAAAGCTTGTAGCGATGTAGGTCGTGACGGCGTTGGCTAGCGACCTTTGTGCTCTTAGTTTCTCCGAGGCCAAAGAAGCATAGAAGGCCACGGCCTGAGAGAGTTCGTCGTAGCTCGTCAAATGAGCCCCGAGCGACCTCGATACGCAAATGGTCTTTCTGTTGTCTGGAGTTTCTTTAAAGCCGAAGCACCTGAACCCTCGAAGTTCGTATACCGTCCTTAAGCCGACAACGGAGAGGTGTTTCTTGATCCACCCATCTTCCGCGTATTTGAGATCGCGAGCGGTGCGTATACGAACAGCTCGAAGCTTTTTGGACTGACGAAACCCTATCCCCCATACGTCTTCTACGTTCACATCAGCAAGAACGGAATCAGGATCCACTTGCGAAGCGATATTGTATACACCTTCACTGCTTGTCTTTGCTATTTTGGTGGCTATTTTTGCCAAAGTCTTGGTCTGACCGATACCAATGGATACGGGAATCCCGACCAATCTTTTTATGGATTTACGCAGTCTTTTGGCAAAAGCGTCTTCATCGGCTAATTTTAAGGAGTCGAGCATCATGAAGCTTTCATCGATGGAGTAGGGCTCTATCTCTGGGCAAAAGTCCTGTATTGTCGCTAGGACCCTGTTTGAAATATCTTGGTAAAGGGCGTAATTTGAGCTGAAGACGGTCACGTCGTTTTTTGTGACCAGTTCCTTGACTTGAAAGTATGGCACGCCCATGGGGATTCCCAAAGCCTTGGCTTCTCGCGACCTGGCGATGACACAGCCGTCGTTATTGGATAAGACGATCACCGGTTTTCCTTTTAAATCGGGCCTAAATATTCTTTCGCACGAAGCATAAAAACTGTCGCAATCGACGAGAGCTATCATTTTGATGACCCCCATAAATCGTTAATCCCTATTAACAAATATATTCGCTATAGGTAAAATATCAATGAGTCTAAAGAATCATTTTCGCTTGTAGCGAATATTGATTTCGCGTGTAGCGCACTATTTAGGATGGAGGTAAAGGTGCCATGTTAGGAGAACGCATTAGGAGGTTGAGAAAGGAAATGGGGATGTCAGTTACGGAACTGGCAAGGCGAGTTAAAACAAGTCCATCTTATATTAGTGAAATAGAAAAAGGAGAAAAAACGCCGAGCCTTAATTTATTGGTCAGAATAGCGAGTGAGCTCAGAACCGGCATAGATTACCTAACCGGACTTGAAGGTTTTGCCGAGAAAGCCTTGAATGTGACTGAGGTTGTGCTTTTAGATCAAGCTTCTGTAACAGCAGCAGGGAAGGGGATGGATCAAACGGGGGTTTACCCGGCTGTTGAAGAAATGATATATGTACCAGACGACGCTTTAGGTCCTGTGGGAGATATTCCTCCCTTTGCGGTAAGAGTCTCGGGCGAAAGCATGATCGGAGCCGGAATTACGGATAACTCCATAGTCGTTGTCAACCCTAACGGGGAAGTAGGGCAAGGGGATGTGGCTTTGGTGACCATTGGAAATGAGTGGACGGTAAAGTATATATACACAAAAGCTGATGGTTCGTTAGAGTTGAGGCCGGCAAACCCCTCTTACAGCCCCATGTTTTTTAATAAGGAGGACTTGACCTCCGGCTTGGTAAAAATAATTGGAAAAGTCGTCTGGATAATAGGTAAGCCCAAGAAAGAATTTTGATGTTTATTGTAAGAAATTTAGTATTTAGTTTAGGGTAAAATTGACAAGGTGGTAAAATATGGCGACAAGATGGTTAAACCTTGAAGTTGACGTTATGGCGAGGTCGTGGTATTTTTCTAAAGCACCGGCTATTAAGGTGCTACTTAAAAAAGGTATGCCAGACAGATGCAAAATCGCATTTTACATGAAAAGTTTATGAAGATTGCTCTAGAGGAAGCACGAAAGGCTTTCGATGATGGAGAAATACCCATTGGTGCCGTCATTGTGCGCGGCGAAGACGTAATTGCCCGAGCTCACAACACCAAAGAATATTTAAAGGATCCCACAGCGCATGCTGAAATAAACGTCATTAAAGCCGCATCTGTGGTATTATCTAGAGGAGAGTTTTCTCAGTGCACTTTGTACGTAACCCTTGAACCTTGCATAATGTGCGCGGGTGCTGCGCTGCAGGCAAGGTTAAAAAGGGTAGTATTTGGTGCTCTTGATCCGAGGGCCGGTGCGTGCAGGTCTTTGTACAGGGTCCTGGAAGACAAAAGACTTCCTTGGCGTTGTGAGGTAGAAGCGGGCGTACTTGGCGCTCAATGTAAAGCAATTTTGCACGATTTTTTTTACTTACTGCGTAATGACGGGAGAGGTGGCCGAGCGGTCGAAGGCGGTCGACTCGAAATCGACTAGGCGGTGATGAGCCGTCTCGTGGGTTCAAATCCCACCCTCTCCGCCATTTAAGAAATAGCTTTTATTTAATTGATTTGGTATGATTAACTTGCTAGGGGAAATCCATTAAAAGGAGAGGTGGCCGAGCGGTCGAAGGCGCTCGCCTGGAGAGCGAGTAAGCGGCAAAAAACCGCTTCGTGGGTTCAAATCCCACCCTCTCCGCCATTATTTTTGGACTTTAAGTTGCGGTCCTCCTTATGGCTTAGTCCCATGCGGCGATGTCCTGTGAACCCCGCCAGGCCCGGAAGGGAGCAACGGTAAGCAGTGTACATCGGGTGCCATGGAAAAGCTGGGCCTGTAGGAGGGCCGCTTTATAAAGCAGGTTAAACAGTATTGCTTCCCGACTTGCATTCTTCTTGTGCCGATGCCGGGGGCACCAGATCGATAAGGGCACCTATGAGTTTTTCTAATTGCGCGATGTTGTCTTCCGAACTTGTGCTTTCCTTAATGCAGTTGTATAGGTTGTTTTTTACAATTTCCACACATATCTGTTGCATCGCCTTTCTTGCAGCGGATAACTGAGTCAGCACCTCTACGCAGGGCCTATCTTCTATGATCATCCGTTGAATTCCCCTTAATTGACCCTCAGCCCTTCTAAGTCTATTTAAAATTGCCTTGCGTTCTGCCGGGAGCTCTTCTAGATGTTCGGTGAGCTTTTTTGCCATGATAGTTTCCCCCTTTGTTACGATACATTCTTAAAAATACCCCTTTGATCACAATTTTAACAATAAGGACCTTGAAGGTCAATCTAGTTATATGGTATACTCCCATGTGGCTTTTATAAAGCACATGGCTGGACGGAGGCGGGGGTGCCTCTTTGAGGTTCCGGCGCCGGATGATGGTCATGGAAGAATAAAACCATGGGAGGGATTTGCTTGTCGGTAGTAACGATGAAACAGCTTTTAGAGTGTGGAGTCCACTTCGGGCATCAGACTCGAAGATGGGATCCAAAGATGAAGCCCTATATTTTTACGGAGCGCAACGGTATTTACATAATAGATCTACAAAAGACCGTCAAGGCTATTGAGAGGGCATATGATTTCTTGAGGGAGGTTGCCAAAGGAGGAGGTTCTGTCCTCTTTGTTGGCACTAAGCGTCAGGCCCAAGAGACGATTCGAGAGGAAGCGGAGCGTTGTGGCCAGTTTTATATTAATCAAAGATGGCTGGGTGGTTTGCTTACCAACTTCTCGACCATTTCAAAGAGAGTTCGCCGCATGATTGAGCTCCAAGAGATGGAGGAAAAAGGAGAATTTCTGAAATATCCGAAGAAAGAAGCAATCAAGCTTCGCAAAGAAAAAGAAAGACTTGAGAAGTATTTGATCGGAATTAGAGATATGCGAGATTTGCCTGACGCCTTGTTCGTGGTAGATCCGCGCAGGGAGTACATCGCGGTTGCTGAAGCCAGAAGGCTTTACATCCCTATAATCTCTATCGTTGATACCAACTGTGATCCGACGGTGGTCGATTTTCCCATACCTGGAAACGATGACGCTATCAGGGCTATCAGGTTGATAACACAATTAATGGCTGATGCTATTATCGAAGGACGCCAGGGTGTCGATAGCATGGCGGCTCAAAAAGAAGTGGTACCAGTCGGTCCTGATGATGAGGAGCCATCGGAAGAGATTGAGGTAAGGGAAAAATTGCACGAAGTTTACGGTGAATTTGAAGAAGAACTTGTCGAAGATGAACTTGAAGAGCGCAAAGGCTGGAAGGAGGAATAATGAATGGCCGTGAATACAAAGCTTGTCAAAGAGCTGCGGGAACGCACCGGTGCGGGTATACTAGACTGCAAAAAAGCCTTAGAAGAATGTGGGGAAGATGTAGAAAAGGCCATAGACTACCTCAGGGAAAAAGGCATTGCTAAGGCCGCTAAAAAAGCCGGGAGGGCTGCAACCGAGGGATTAGTATTCAGTTATATACACATGACTGGTAAGATTGGCACGCTTCTTGAACTAAACTGCGAGACGGATTTTGTGGCCAGGACCGACGAATTTCAAACGCTGGGCAAGGAGATAGCGATGCATATTGCCGCTGCCTCTCCATACTATATATCCCCTGAGGATGTACCTGCTGAGGATTTAGAACGAGAGAAGGAAATATATCGCAAGCAGGCCCTAGAAGAAGGCAAGCCTGAACATATAGTGGATAAGATAGCCGAAGGACGTCTTAAAAAGTTCTATGAAAATACATGCTTGCTTGAACAGGCGTGGATAAGGGATCCCGATAAAAAGATCAAGGATCTAATAACCGAAGCGATAGCAAAACTGGGCGAAAACATAGTTATCGGAAGATTTGCCAGGTTTGCAATAGGGGAATAGTTAGAAATATGTTGAGGGGTTGGGGCTTTCCTGACCCCTCTTTAATTTAATAAATACACTACATCGGAGGTTGGCGTGCTTTGGGGTGTGATGATCTCAAATATAAGCGTGTGTTGCTGAAGTTATCCGGTGAGGTTTTGGCCGGCGATAAATCGTTTGGCATTGACTTTGATGCTGTTGCCAAAATCTCAAAGGAAATAGTTGAGGTGGCCCAGCATGGGATTCAAATAGCGATGGTAGTAGGAGGCGGCAACATTTTTCGGGGCTCTCAAGCTGCGGCCGTTGGGATGGACAGACCACAGGCAGATTACATGGGCATGCTCGCAACCGTTATAAACGCACTGGCTTTACAGGATAATTTGGAGCGTTTGGGTTTGCCCACAAGGGTTCAGACAGCTGTGAACATGCAGGAAATTGCTGAGCCTTTTATTAGGAGGCGCGCCTTGAGACACTTGGAAAAAGGGCGCGTGGTTATTTTTGCGGCTGGAACGGGATCTCCTTACTTTTCAACTGATACGGCAGCTTCGCTTCGTGCAGCAGAGGTTGGAGCGGATTGTTTGCTTAAAGCCACAAAAGTAGAAGGCATTTACGACAAAGATCCGATGAAGTATGAAGATGCAAAAAAACTGTCATTTGTGACGTACCTGGAGGCATTAAGCAAACAGCTTAAGATCATGGATGCTACGGCCTTTTCGCTTTGCATGGAAAATTCAATTCCCATCATAGTTTTTGATATACTTCAAGAGGGAAACCTTAAAAGGTTATTGATAGATGGCGAACCAATAGGCACGTTAGTTTCTGCGAGAGGGGGGAGTGGTGGTTATGGCTGTGGATAGGAAAATTTTAAAGGATATGCGAGAATCGATGAAAAAAGCCGTTGAGCATTTTAAGTCAGAGATGGTTGGCATACGTGCTGGGCGAGCCCATCCCGCTTTGGTTGAAAACATTAAGGCGGATTATTATGGAGTACCAACGCCTATCAAACAGATGGGGACCATATCTATACCTGAACCGCGACAAATCCTGATATCCCTTTGGGATAAGACGGCAATAAAAGCCGTTGAAAAGGCCATACAAGCATCGCAGCTTGGTGTAATGCCTCAAGTAGATGGGGAAAACATTAGAATCACACTGCCGGAACTGACGAAGGAAAGAAGGGTAGAGCTATCGCGATTAGTGAAAAAATTTGCCGAGGAAGCCAGAATTGCTATAAGGAACATAAGGCGCGAAGTCCTAGATGAATTGAGGCGGCAGGAAAAAGAAGGGGAAATCAGCGAGGACGAACTTAAGCGCCTTCAACAGGAAGTGCAAGATATAACGGATGAATATATCGAAATGGTGAACAAAATATTGGAAGAAAAAGAAAAGGAAATCTTGGAAGGTTAGCACAACCAACTCCCGTCGAATATTTTATAAAATAAAAGCCCTTGGCAATGGAGGGTTCAAAGTGACAGAAAAGGTGGTAGTCGCCTTAGGAGGCAACGCAATACTTCAAAGTGGACAAGAGGGAACCTTTGAGGAACAGATGGAAAATGTTAAGTCCACTGCTATGCAAATAGTGAGGATGCTTGAAGCAGGTTATGAGGTGGTAGTCACTCATGGCAACGGACCACAAGTAGGCGCGATCTTGATTCAAAACGAAGCGGGAAGCAACTTGGTGCCGCCAATGCCTATGGACGTATGTGGGGCCGAGAGTCAAGGCATGATAGGTTATATGTTGTGCCAGGCTTTAAAAAACTGCATGCTTGGTAAAAAGTTAAAAGGGTGGGAACCTTGTTGTGTCGTGACGCAGGTCGAAGTTGACCCCGATGACCCTGCCTTTGTCAATCCTACCAAGCCGGTAGGGCCTTTCTATACCGCCGAGGAAGCTGAAAAGAGGATGATCGAGAAGGGCGAAGTATGGATCGAAGATTCGGGGAGGGGATGGCGCCGTGTTGTTCCTTCGCCAGATCCGAAACATATCGTCGAAATAGAAGGGATCAGGCACTTATTTGACGAGAGGTTTTTAGTCATAGCCTGTGGCGGAGGCGGGATTCCCGTCATTAAGAAAAAAGATGGCACTTACCAAGGTGTAGAGGCTGTAATTGATAAAGACCTTGCAGGTGAAAGGTTGGCCCAAGAAGTTGGAGCCGATATATTCATGATTCTAACGGATGTTCCCAAAGTTGCCATCAATTTCAAAAAACCCAACGAAAAATGGCTCGACGTAGTGACTCCCGAAGAACTAAGAGCTTACGAGGCTGAAGGTCACTTTAAAACCGGGAGCATGGAACCCAAAGTCAAAGCTGTCATTAGGTTCATAGAAAATGGAGGCAAAAGAGCAATAATCGCTAAGTTGGACTCCGCTTTGGAAGCTTTAAAAGGCGAGACGGGGACTCAGATAGTTTCTGTTAAAGAAAAAAGTTCCATATTGTAATAAATTTGTAATAAATTGTATTGTAATGATAAGAAGTTTAAAATTAAAAACCGCGAGGAGGTTGTTTTTAACGGCGACAAACCTAATGCCTCGCGGTTTTTTGCGTCAAGTAAGTCTTTACTTGCGTTATCTTATAGTCGCTACCATCTCCTTGAAGCGCCTTATTCCCTCTTCTATTTCTTCCATTGAATTGGCGTAAGAGAACCTTACGAACCCAGGAACCAGGAAGGCGCTACCTGGAACTATGGCTATATATTTACTCTCCAGGGCCATCTCGCAAAATTTGACGTCATCGTCAATAGTTTTACCTTCGTACGTCTTTCCTAAGCAGTTTCTGATATCTACAAACACGTAAAAGGCCCCTTTCGGTTCCACAAGTGTTATGTTAGGTATTTCACGGAGCAAGGAGACCATCTTTTTTCGCCTTTCATCGAATGCCTTGTGCATCTTCTTTACGTCTTCCTCGGCTCCTCTTAGGGCTCCAAGCGCGGCCCATTGGGCGATGGAACAAGGATTCGAAGTAAGATGGCCCTGAAAGTCGCCGATCTTTGACATGGCCTCCTGTGGGCCAAGTGCATAACCAATTCTCCAACCGGTCATTGCGTAAGCTTTACTGGCTCCATTGATTAATATTGTGCGATCGCGCAATCTGGAATCCAGCGAAACGATGTTTATGTGTTCTAGTTCGTCGTAGACCAGCCTTTCGTATATTTCGTCGTAAATGATCCACAAGTCGTGTTTGACGACTAAGTCAGCTATAGCTTGTAAAGTTTCTTCGGGATACACGACGCCTACCGGATTAGAAGGCGTGTTGATTATCATGCCTCGTGTGTTGGGGGTCAGCGAAGCCTCAATACTTGAAGGAGAGGGCAAAAAATTCGATTGGGTGGTATCAATAATTACGGGTTTTCCGCCACATAGCTTAATCTGTTCGACGTAGCTCACCCACGCCGGAGCAAATATCAAAACTTCATCGCCAGGATCCACAAAACATCCAAGCGACTCAAAAATGAGGGGTTTTGCGCCGGAACCAATGATCACTTCCTTGCTTGGGTTATATTTAAGGCCAAAGCGCCTTTCGTAGTACTTGGCCACTTCTTCTTTCAGTTCCGGTATTCCGGTTGCGGGTGTATAGTGAGTTTCTCCCTTATCTATAGCTTCTTTTGCTGCGTCAAGCGCAGCCTTTGGAGAGGTGAAATCCGGTTCGCCCGCACCAAAGGATATTACTGGTTTTCCTTCGCGCTTCATGGCCTTGGCTTTTCCGCTGATGGCCAAAGTCGCGGATGGCTCCATGTTTTTTGCCCTTGTCGAAAACTTCATCGAAACATCCCTCCTGAAATTGCATGCTATTATTATGTATTATAAAGCATTTACTCATCTTGAGCTATTTTGTTAAAAAGCCCGATTAAGTAAAAAATCGCCTATTATGATATTATCTGGTTAAAATAAAGGATATTGTTTAATCTAAGGCAAGTTGCTTGTAACCGGTTAAATGTGAATTTAGGCCCTATCCGCTCGAGGAAAACGATCATACGTGGTAAAATAAGCTTACCATTGCACCGGAAATGACTGGAGGCGATATTGATGGATATAAGGTTTGTCACGCGCAATGTTAATATTTCGGACACATCTAAGGCCTATATGGAGTCGAAACTATCCAAGCTTGAGAAATTCTTTGATCGTATTTTGGACACCCAAGTTGTTGTCAGTTATACCCGCGGAATGCATGTAGTTGAGATAACTTCAGATGTCAATGGTGTCATAATGAGGGGTGAGGATTATGCTCCCGATATCCGCAAAGCCTTTGACAAAGCGTTAAAAAATATCGAGAGGCAAATCAAGCGTCACAAATCCTATCTCCAAGACAGAGTTCAACTAAAAACTCACGATATTTCCTTCGGATTAGAACCTGCTGATACTCGTCCCGTAGAGGAGGAAGCTATATTTTTTGAAAGAAGAAAACGAGTACCCATTAAGGCTATGACACCAGAAGAGGCAACATTGCAGATGAACCTGCTTGGTCATGACTTCTTCGTCTTCAGAAATGCCGACACGGGATTGATAAACGTGGTTTACAGAAGAAAAAGTGGAGGCTATGGTTTGATCGAACCCGAATAGTAAATGTGGACTTTAGAGCCGACAATTTAAAATTCACCTAAGGGGGCGATCAGCCCCCTTAATTTTGGTATAAAATCGAACTGGCAGGTGCAGTGATATGCATGAAATGTCTATTGTAGAGGCGTTGATGGAACAAATAACTAAAATGGCTCAAGAACAAAATTGGGAAGCTGTTACTCGTGTGCGACTAAAGGTAGGAGCTATGCGTCAAATTGTGCCTGATATACTTGTGTTCTGCTTTAACGTAGCTTCAAAGGGCACCATAATGGAAGGTGCAATACTTGAGATGGAAGAAGTTCCTTTGCGCGTTAAGTGTGAAGGTTGTGGCCATATATGGAATGACAAGGAGTTTTTAGGTTTGTGTCCTGAGTGTGGTTCTATCGATGTAAACGTCTTAGGTGGAATGGAACTTGAGTTGACTAACTTGGAGGTGGAAGTAAAACATGCCAAAGCTCGTGAACATTAAAAAGTCCGTGATGGCGGCGGACGAAGAACACGCTTCTTTTATTAGGAACATAATGCGTGAAAAGGGAATATTGATGATAAACATGATAGGTTCTCCCGGATCGGGCAAGACTACAGTGCTGGAGAAGTTATTGCCAGCATTGGATTTGAGATGCGCAGTTATAGAGGGGGACGTTGCAACATCTAAGGATGCTGAACGCATTGCCGCTACAGGAACGCCGGTAGTTCAGATAAATACCCAAGGAGGATGTCACCTGGAGGCCCATTTAGTGAGGAAAGCCTTGCAGGACATACCGATTGATGATATAGATGTCCTTTTCGTCGAAAACGTCGGAAATTTGGTATGCCCAGCGGAGTTTGACCTGGGTGAATCCTTTAAAATGGCCATTTCAAGCGTTCCAGAAGGTGACGATAAACCTCTCAAATATCCCTCATTATTTCACAAGGCGAGGGCCGTGCTGCTCACAAAGGTGGACCTACTGCCCTTCATAAAGTTTGATAAATCAACTTTCTGGAATGACGTAAAAAAGCTAAATCCGAAGGCGTCGAGGTTTGAACTCGCAGCGCTGGAAGACAAAGGTGTGGATGAATTAGTTAATTCCATAAAGGATTGGTTAAACGAGGTAAGGGGAAATTAAGTTGCAAGTTGAAGAGCTTCTTTCTCATTTGAACCCAAAACAAAGGGAAGCAGTTTTATATGATAAGGGCCCTCTTTTGGTTTTAGCTGGTGCCGGAAGCGGGAAGACGAGGGTGTTGACCTACAAGTTCGCCTACCTGGTTGCCTCCGGCCTTGCCTCGCCATGGCAGATTTTAGCGGTTACCTTTACCAATAAGGCTGCCAAAGAGATGAAAGACAGGGTTCAAAGCCTTTTGGGATCAAGTTTTAAAAATTTACATATTTCGACTTTTCATTCCTATGGCGTGGAACTTCTTTATCGCTATTCGAAGGAGACCCAAGATGTTGGGATAAAGGTTCCTTTTACCGTTTTCGATAAAGGCGATTCTAAAAAGGTAGTGGAAAAGCTAATGAGGGATTTCAATATTGACAAAAAGCGGTTTGACGCGATATTTATCCTGGATATGATCTCAAGGGCTAAGGCAAATGCCGATCCGAAATCGCTTTTATCGGATGTTACGCTTGAGACAAGGTGGCGAGAATTTTACGATGCCTACAACGAGGAACTTCGAAGGCAGGGGGCAGTTGACTTCGATGATTTGCTTCTTTTGCCCCTACACTTGTTCAGCGTGAATGAAAGAGTGCTTGCAAAGGAGCGAGCACGTTTCAAGTGGGTACTCGTTGACGAATATCAAGACGTAAATCCGCCTCAGTATAAGCTTATCAAGATGCTGGCCAAATCTGGCAACATTATGGTTGTAGGCGATCCCGATCAGTCCATTTACGGATGGCGTGGGGCTAATATGTCCATAATAATGAACTTCGAGCACGATTTTCCCGGAGCTAAGGTGATCACCCTTGATCAAAATTATAGGTCCACTGGCATGATCCTTGATGCTGCAAACGCAGTGATCAAGCATAATGCTGAAAGAAGACCTAAAGATCTGTGGACTGCAAATCAAAGAGGCACCCCTGTCATGGTATATTTGGCAGGAAGCGACCGCCTCGAAGCGCAATTTATAGCTGACGAAATCAGAAGACTTTGTCATTCCGGATACTCTTACGATGATATAGCTGTACTTTATAGAATCAATGCCATGAGCCGAAGCTACGAACAGAACCTCATAAGTAGTGGCATTCCCTACAGGATCGTAAGAGGCGTTTCCTTCTATGAAAGAAGGGAAGTAAAAGACGTCTTATCTTACATGAGGCTGGCAGTTAATCCGGCCGATGGTGCCGCATTGCATAGGATAGGAAACGTGCCTGCCAGGGGTCTTGGTATAAAGAGTTTGGCGGCGCTGGAAAATTTCATCGCGAGCACGTCCTTGCAATATGCGAATCCCTTAGATCTATGGAAGGAACTTTCTTTAGCCAAAGATTTGCCGCTCAAGGGCAGAGCAAAAGCAGGTGCCAAAGAGATAGCAGATTATATGGTTCAAATATTGTTGCGCTCAAGCGAAATTAAAGAAGTCATATATTTCATAATGGACGAAATGGGATATGGTTTATATCTGAGGGAGAAATATCCCGACGACTGGGAGTCCAGGGTCGAAAACGTGCACGAGCTTCTTTCGGTAAGCGTGGAAGGTGGCGATTTGGCCAAGTTTTTATCGATGATCGCTCTTTATTCTGATGCGGACGTAGAAGAAATCGAGGATAGCAGGGTAAACCTGCTTACACTTCACGCAGCTAAGGGACTTGAGTTCCCCATCGTTTTTCTGGTCGGGTTGGAAGAAAACATTTTCCCTCACGCGAGGGCAAAAATGGATGACTCGGAGCTGGAAGAAGAAAGAAGATTATGTTATGTGGGGATGACTCGTGCCATGGAAAGGTTGTATTTAACAGGCGCTCAAAGAAGAATGCTGTTTGGCAACTTGCAGTATAATGCCTTTTCGAGGTTTTTAGAGGAAATCCCCGAGTGCTATAAGAGAGTTTACGATATGGCTTTAGATGAAGAGGTGTTGACTGATGTTGGTCATAGGGCTAACTGGAGATATTGGAGCAGGTAAAAGCACCGTCAGTAGCTTGCTTGAAAGGATGGGAGCCGTTGTTGTAGATGCTGACAAGATAGTAAGGCAAATATGGACAAGGCCCGAAATAATAGAGGCGGCAAGCAAACGCTGGGGGAAGGATATATTGGATGAAAATGATCGCATACTACCACATGTCGTGGCCTCTAAGGCTTTTTATGACGAGACGGAGTATAAATGGTTGTGCGAACTGATTCATCCTTCGGTCATGGTGGAGATGGAAAAGGCGTTATCGGGCGATAATGGCCTAAAAGTTTTTGAGATACCTTTACTTTTTGAGGCTGGCAAACCTGAGTGGGTAGACTTTGTGGTTTACGTGACCGCTTCTAAAGAAGTAAGATCAAAAAGAAACCTTATAAGAGGTTTAGACGAAAAGGCCATAGCCTTGAGGGAAAGGTGGCTTTTGCCGGCCGAGGAAAAAAAGAAAATGTCAGATTGGGTTATAGAAAACGACGGTGACCTGCAATCTTTGAGGGAAAAGGTAGATGCCTTGGGAGATCTTCTTTTAAAGCTTGCCTATCCAATAATGGTTTCAGTAACCTGTGGAGGAGAAGAAGAAGCCGTTAATATTGCAAGAGAATGCATTGAAAAAAAGCTAGCCGCGTGTGCCAACATCCATCCCGCAAGAAGCATCTATCTATGGCAAGAAAATGTTGAAGATGAAGAGGAATGGGAGGTCAGTCTTAAATCTCTTCAATGCAGATTATATCCCTTAAGAAAAACTATCTTGGAAAAGCACAGCTATGACACACCTGTTATTCTGGTTCATCCCTTGAAATGGGTGAACCCCAAAGCTTTGCTGTGGCTTAAGGGGGTTTTGGGTATTTGAAGGTAATCACTACTCACATCGGAGCGGATTTTGATTCGCTCGCGAGCATGATAGCTGCTGCAAAGTTATATCCGGGAGCGGTTCCCTGCTTTTCGGGCTCGGCATCGAGAAACGTCAGGGACTACTTAAAACGCTATCAGAGCAGATATAAAGTTCTAACCCCCCGCAAGGTAAAGATGGACGAGGTTACGACCTTGATAGTCGTAGATACCCGTTCTGCGTCGCGCATAGGACCCTTCGCGGCACTTGTTGGAAAAAAAGACGTGACGATTCATGTATACGATCACCATCCCGGCGACGTATTAGATGAGTTGCCAGCTTCTTATAGCAGGGTGGAAGTCCTAGGGGCGTGTACGACTTTGCTCGTGGAGGTCATTCTGGAAAGAGGGATAGCAATCTCCCCTCACGAGGCTACTCTTTTTGCCATGGGTATATATGAAGATTCGGGAGCTTTGACCTTTGGAAGTACTTGCAGGAAAGATTACGAAATTATCGCCACATTAAGGGAATTAGGAGCCGATATGACCCAAATTCCCATTTTCGTTGAGCAATCCCTCACGTCGGCCGAGAAACAGTTATTAAACGAACTCATAGACAATTCATGGGAAAGGTACATAAATGGGGCCAAAGTTGTCCTGTCTGCCTTGAACGCGACCCGATACGTCGAAGGTCTATCTTTATTTGCGCATCGCTTGCGCGACTACTTTGACGCAGATGTTGCTGTATGCGTCGTTTCCATGGGGCAAAGAACCTATATAGTTGCAAGAAGCAAAGAGGAAATCTTAAATGTGTCCGACTTTTTGGCGCAGTGGGGAGGGGGAGGACATCCTCAGGCCGCATCAGTGACACTTGAACGTACCAATCCTTATATTTTAATAAAGGAAGTCGAAGATAAGTTAGCCCGAGATATCAAGCCCCTTTTGACGGTGGCCAGCGTTATGACAAGCCCCGTAATGGCCATAGATCCTGATCTTCAGGTGGATGAGGCTTATAAGCTCATGATTCGCTACGGTCATTCGGGATTGCCCATTGTTCAAGATGGCAATCTCATAGGCATCATAACCCGTAAAGACCTGGATAAGGCACATCTTCATGGCTTTGGCAGTGCCAAAGTGCGGGAATTTATGACCGAAGGAGTCATCACCGTCCATCCTGAAGCGTCTGTTTCAGAGGCCCATAGGCTGATGGTATTTCACAACATAGGTCGCCTGCCCGTTAAAGAAAACGGCTTGCTTGTGGGCATTATAACCAGGACTGACTTACTTCGGGCACTTTATCCCATTTCTGTGCCTCCTGAGGAAAGGTCTCTGGGGTCCGTTCTTCCTTGGACGGAAGATGTTTCAGAGCTCATGGCGCAAAGGCTATCGCCGTGGATTACTCAAACTCTCAGGCGCTTGGGCAAGCGCGCAGAAGAAATGTCACTTAAGGCCTACGTTGTGGGTGGTTTTGTGAGGGACTTATTATTGGGCAAGGAAAACCAAGACCTGGACATCGTAATTGAGGGCGACGCGATCTCTTTTATCAAATCGTGGGAAACCGATGGCTGCACGGTCGCTGTGCATGAGCGCTATAGGACAGGAACAATAGTTTTTCCTGGGAATAAGAAAGTTGATGTCGCCACAGCTCGCAGAGAATTTTACGAATATCCCGTTGCACTGCCCAAGGTTGTAGGCGATAGCCTGAAACATGATCTTTACAGGAGGGATTTTACGGTCAATTCCATGGCCATATCTATTAACGAAACTTCATGGGGCACATTGATCGATTATTTTGGTGGACGGCGAGACCTTCAAGAAAGACAGTTGCGCGTTTTGCATAATTTAAGTTTCGTTGAAGATCCCACTCGAGTTTTGAGAGGTCTTAGGTTAAAACACAGGCTTGGTTTTGAATTCGAGGATAACACCTACAGGTTAATAATGAGTGCTGTCAAAGGTGGATTGCTAGGGCTACTTTCTGGTACCAGAGTTAAAAATGAGCTCAAACTGATCTTTCTTGAGGAGAAAGTTTATCCAATCGTGCTTGAAATGGTACGTCTTGGGATCTTTGAAGCTTTGTTCCCTGGGATTAAGATAGATCGCAATTGCCTTCGAATTGTCCGCAGATTGTCTTTCTTTATGCGCCGCCTTCGCTACGATTTGCCCCATATGGAAGAAAAGGTTTGGTTGGCCTTTCTGGCGGCGATAATTTTTTCATCGGTAGAATGGGTGCAAAACGCGACGCTTGATAAACTTCATTTGTCCAAATTGGACAGAGAGATTATAGAAAAGGCTTTAGATGATCTTGGAACCGCAGAAAACGCCATTGGAGGACGGGGCATGAGAAGCCACGATGAGATTTATCTTTTCTTGGCAGATGTACCTTATGTGACTGCACTTTTCTGGGCTGCAGCTACGGAACAATGGCGCGTTAGGAGGAGAATTTTGCTGTTTCTGACGCGGCTTCACAGAGTACATCCTATACTTATGGGAAGAGATTTGGTAGAGTTAGGCTATCCCAGAGGTCCCATAATTGGAAAGATACTAGACGAGCTTTTACGGGCTCGACTTAGAGGGGAAGTTGAAACTAGGGAGGACGAAATCAAATGGGTGAAAAAGCGCTATCCGTTGTATGCTTTAAAGAAAGGGTAAAGATATGATGGGATTTCCAAACTGGGTAGATCTTCTGTTGAGCTTGCCGGCCGTATTGTGGGCCATCACTTTTCACGAATATTGCCACGGTTATGTGGCCTATAAATTGGGCGATGATACCCCCTTGAAATCGGGGCGTCTCACTTTGAACCCTTTAGCGCACTTAGACCCCATCGGAGCGCTCATGCTTCTCATATTTCGATTTGGTTGGGCAAAGCCCGTGCCCATCAGCACTAGGAACTTTAAAAACCCAAGAAGAGATCTTGCCCTTGTCTCGCTTGCCGGTGCTGCTGGCAACTTAATCACGGCTATCGTTTGTGCCTTGATCGTCAGGTTGTTTCCCGCCATATTTTTTAGGAATTTTGCCCTTTCAAGATTTATATTACTCATGATCATGATCAACGTAGGGCTAGCGGTATTTAATTTGCTTCCCATACCACCCCTTGATGGCTCAAGGATCCTTTACGTCTTTTTGCCCCCTAAGGCAATGAAGGTTTATCTTTATCTTGAACGGTACGGCGTTTTGATAATACTGGTTTTAGTTATGCTGGGCGTTATTCAAGCGATTATGACGCCCGTGATCATGGCTATATTTCGGATCATGTTATAATAAATTGAAACTTATTTTTATAAGAGGTTTAATATGAGAATATTAGTCACCAATGATGATGGTGTTCTCTCCCGTGGGATAATAGTTTTAGCCACCTTTTTGCAAAGTGGAGGGCATGAGGTCATCGTCGTAGCTCCCGAGAGACAGCATAGCAGCGGAGGGCACGCCCTAACCTTGCATCGTCCCTTGAGATTGTGGCAAGTGAGCAATGGTCCCTATCCGTCAGGAATTGTTGTTTACGCTTGCAATGGGACGCCTGCTGACAGCGTAGTGCTCGGACTCGAAGAGTTAGATCCTTCCGTAGAACTTGTATGTTCGGGAATAAACATTGGTCCAAATTTGGGCGATGATCTAACATATTCCGGGACTGTTGCAGCTGCTATGGAAGGGGTAGTGCTCGGACGCCCTTCTATAGCCTTTTCTCTGGACTGTGAAGACGAAGAAAGCGCTAATTTCAGTACCGCTGGTATGGTTTCGCTGAAATTAATCCAGTGGCTTCAAAGTCATCCCTTGGGTAAAGGGTTGCTTTTAAACGTCAATATACCGAATAAAGATGCAAAAGCCATTTCTGGGCTTAAGGTCACTAAAAAAGGCCTTAGAATATACGAGGGAAAGGTCAGTAAATTACGAGACCCGCATGGCAGAGTCTATTATTGGATAGCAGGCAAACCGGCAGATCAACTCATTGAGGGTACCGACGTTTGGGCAGTGGCAAATGGCTATGTTTCGATTACGCCGGTGCATTTGGACATGACTCATTACCCTTCTCTGCAAAAGTTGAAGAATGAAGGACTGGAGGAAGTGATGTTATAAATGCCGTGGGTGGAGTTGCCTCATACTGCGGATGCCGGCTTAGAAATAAAAGCTTCAGACGCCGAGAGTCTGATAACGGAATCGGCCAAGGCGCTGTATTCTTTTATATTCGGCGAATTTTTGGAAACTTCAAAGTCACAGTCTGGCGAAGAATACGTTGTAGAACTTGATTGCATCGATCTACTCGAGCTTTTCGTGTCTTGGCTGAATGAACTTCTTTTTATATATGAGGTTAAAGGGAAGATATTTTTGCCCGAGAATGTAGAAATTGACTTGCAGGGTGTTAAGCTTCTTGCGAGGGGAACACTGCAAGATGCGCCTCGCCCCGTAAGGGCAGTTAAGGCCGTGACTTACGGAGGTGCGGAGATCAAGAGTGAACCAATATGGAAATTTAGAGTGTATCTCGACCTGTAAGAAGGAGGTGTTTCCACTATGGCGTTAAAGAGATTGGATCACGTCAGGTGGATGTTGGAAAAGGATTTCAAGGCCGGGATGAGAGTCACAGGGCTCATATACGGAGACTCCTACATAATTCAGGGTTTGGAAGAGGAGGGAGCCTTGGAACAAGTTGCAAACGTGGCATGCTTGCCCGGAATTTTAAAGCACAGCTACGCTATGCCAGACATTCACTGGGGATACGGGTTTCCTATAGGTGGAGTTGCAGCCTTCTCTATGGAAGAGGGAATTATTTCCCCTGGAGGGGTTGGTTACGACATATCCTGCGGCGTTAGGGTGATGTTGACTTTTTTAGATGAGGATGAAGTGGCATCCCGCATAGACGAGTTAGCGGCTGCGATATTTTCCAAGGTGCCATGCGGCGTAGGTTCCAAGGGAGCCTTGAAAATAAGCGAGGCCGAGCTGTTAGAAGTGCTAAAGCATGGGGCTGCATGGGCCGTTAAAAAAGGATACGGCGAACGGGAGGACCTTGAATGCATAGAAGATGGAGGCAAGCTTCCTCACGCTGATCCAAGTGCCGTCTCAAGGAAGGCACTGGAAAGAGGCAAGCCTCAACTAGGTACTTTGGGTAGCGGTAACCACTTCCTTGAGATCCAGGTTATAGATGAAGTTTATGATGAAAATGTAGCAAGGCAACTCGGCTTAAATTTGGGACAAGTCACGGTGATGATTCACTGTGGCAGCCGAGGGCTGGGACACCAGGTATGCGATGATTACATAAAGGTCATGCTTAGGGCAATGAACAAGTACGGCATAAGCGTTCCCGATCGACAATTATGCTGTGCACCTTTAAAATCAGAAGAGGCGAAAAGCTACTTAGGTGCCATGCAGGCTGCAGCAAATTATGGCTTGGCCAATAGAGAGGTAATAGGCCAACTTGTAAGGGATGTATTTAGCAGGTTTTTCCCAAAAACTGACTTGAAGCTTCTTTACGACGTTAGTCATAATATAGCCCATATCGAAAAACATGAAGTTGACGGCAAGCTCATGGACGTGTGTGTTCACAGAAAGGGCGCAACCAGAGCATTCCCTCCTGGACATCCGTCTTTACCTGAAAAGTTTCGTCAAGTTGGACAACCGGTGATAATACCGGGCAGCATGGGCACGGAAAGCTATATCCTGGTTGGAACAAAGAGGGGAATGGAAGAGTGTTTTGCTTCAACATGCCATGGCGCAGGAAGGGTGATGAGCAGAAGGTCCGCCATGAAAGACGAACAAGCGGATACTGTTTTAAAAAGGCTTGAAGAAAAGGGCATAAAAGTTATGGCCGAACAAATAAGGACTGTAAGAGAAGAAATTCCAGAGGCTTATAAGGACGTATCGCGCGTTGTAGATGTCGTTGAAAAAGCGGGAATAAGCAGAAAAATTGCCCGAGTACGTCCTCTAGCGGTCATCAAAGGTTAAAGTGCGTAAAATCATTGAATAATCGCATTTAAGAAATACAGAGACGAGGCCAAAGAATGGCTTTCATTGGCCTCGTCTTTTAAATTCATATTTCTAGCCCTTACTTAAGGAACTTAAGGATTTTTCTTTCCTGTTAGCTCGTCGACCTTAATTTTCCAGACCAATACGCGATCCAACATGGCCTTGGAAAATTCAAATCGCTCAGAAGTGTAGTGTCCCATAAAGGTTTCAAGAGCCTTTGTTTTTTCGGCTACATCTTCGACGAATTCCACGACACCCGATCCCATAACGCTGCGATAATGAGTTGTCCAATCACATGATCTCGATCCCTCTATTATTTCCCATTGTGGAACTATGCAAAATGAAACGTGAGGGTTTTGTTTGGCAAATTCGACCTTTTTCCCCTCTCGAGCAGAATGAAGATAAAGATATCCGCTTTGCCATGCGTAATGCATGGGCACCACATAGGGTTCGTTTTCTTTGCAAAGAGCCAAATAGCAAACTTTCCCCTCTTTTAAGATTTCTTCAATTTGTTTTGCATCGGTTATTTCGCGATCTTTCCTTCTCAAAGCAGTCCCTCCTTCTTGTACCTGAAAGGTTTAGTTACCAAACGGCAATGTGTCCGTCAGTTCGAGGTTCTGTAGCACAGCAATAAGTCCCGTGCTCTGTCTTCCATATTATTTGACCTCTACCGAAGGAGTGGTGCTCCAACTCCACTTTCACGTCGTGTCCTATTCTGGACAAAGCCGCCGGAATGTTTTCGGGTGTTCCGTATTCTATCGATACCACGTTGTCTTTGATCCACTGCCAGCGCGGTGCATCCAATGCCTCTTGAGGGTTAAGATGGAAATCCAGTAAATTTGCCAGAACTTGCACATGAGCTTGAGGTTGCATGTATCCTCCCATGATTCCAAAGGGCCCGATGGGCGATCCGTTTTTTGTTAAAAATCCCGGAATGATCGTATGATAAGGGCGCTTTCGGGGGGCAAGGGCGTTAGGGTGTTTAGGGTCTAAAACGAAGCAATGCCCTCTATTGTGTAATGCAATTCCGGTGCCCGGCACTACAAGACCAGACCCAAATCCCATGTAGTTGCTTTGAATGTAAGAAACCATGTTGCCTTCCTCGTCGGCTGTAGCGAGGTACACTGTATTGCTTTCTGGGACGATACCTGGACCATAAATCTTAGCTTTTTCGCTTATTTCAGTTCTCCTTTTTTGGCCGTAGTCTTCGGATAATAGCTTAGTTATAGGTATATGAGAATAACTGGGGTCTCCTATTAGTGACAAACCATCGGCAAAGGCCAGCTTAATGGCCTCTATTTGAAGGTGATAAGATCTGGGATCCTCTTTGTAGATCATTTCGTATCCTTTTAGTATGTTGAGGGCAATTAAGGCTACAAGTCCCTGTCCGTTAGGAGGAAGTTCCCATACATCTATCCCCCTGTAGTTAATGTGCAGTGGCTCTACCCATTCGGGCTCGAAGGATTCAAAGTCGCTTAAATCAAAATAACCGCCGGTTTGGCGAGAGAAACGCACGATTTTTTCCGCCAGCAAACCCTTATAAAATGAATCCGCCCAAGTATCTCCTATTTCTTGTAGGGTATTTGCCATTGCTTCACATCTCCAAATCTCTCCGGGAAGGGGAGCTCGTCCAAGGGGCGCAAAGGTCTCAAACCAGTGCTGAAATACATCATCTTTTGCGACCTCTTGATACCACTCAAAACGTCTTTTCCAGTTTTTCGTCAATTCCGGGGAAAGGGGATAACCTTCCCTAGCATATTGAATGGCTGGTTTTAAAACTTCGTTTAAAGGCAATTTGCCGAAGCGCTTTACTAGGGTGGCCCAGGCTGCTGGAACACCGGGGACGGTAACGGCGGGCCAACCGATGGGAGGGATTTCATCATATCCCTCGCTTTTTAGTTTTTCGATAGAAATGTTCTTTGACGCAGGGCCGCTGGAATTTAGGCCGTATAATTTATTGTCAATGCAAACTATACAAAAAGCATCCCCGCCTATGCCATTAGAAGCCGGTTCTACGACGGTCAGACATGCAGCTGTAGCTACTGCAGCGTCTACGGCATTCCCGCCTTTCTTTAAGATCTCAAGTCCAGCCTCAGCTGCTAAAGGCTGTCCAGTTGCGACCGCCCCTTTTTTGGCGAATACGAGGTTTCGCCGTGACGGATATTTATGTGAATAAGGATCAAACCACATAAAAATCACCTCGCATGGTATATTTTAATTAGTATAAACTAATATTCGAAAAGGGGGGTGATGTAAATTGTCCGATATTTTTGACGTTCAAATGGCGGAAACCTATGACGATTGGTACAAGACGCCAAAAGGTAGGCTGGTAGACAGGATCGAAAAAGAAGTCATATACGAATTCTTAAAGCCCCAACCGGGGATGAAGATCTTAGACATAGGGTGTGGAACGGGAAATCTTTCTTTGGAATTAGCCAAATTGGGAGCCGAAGTTACAGGTGTCGATATTTCGGAAGCCATGCTGGTTAAAGCGCGCGAGAAGGCTGCCAAGGAAAATCTCTGCATAAGCTTTTGCCGTGCCGATGCGAACAACCTGCCCTTCGAGGATGAGACCTTCGATGCAGTAGTTTCTCTTTCGGCCCTAGAATTCGCCTCTGATTTAAAGAAAACTCTATTAGAAATTTATCGCGTGCTAAAACCGGGCGGTCGCATGGTAATCGGTCTTATTGGAGGAGGAAGCGCCTGGAGCATGTATTACGAGGAAAAGGCCAAGAAAGATTCTGAAAGCGTCTTTAGACATGCCCACTTTCGAACGTTAGATGAACTTATTGCTGCCATGCCTGGTGAAAACGTTCAGGGCAAGGCGGTTTTATTCGTTCCTCCGGATTTTAATTTCGAGAATGTGGAAGAGGCACTGGCACTGGAAGAAAAAGCTCAAAGGCAGGGCAGGACCGATGGTGGGTTCATTTGTGCCGTGTCTTATAAGCCTTTACCTAAAAGAAAGGAGCTTGATTGAGAATGGGTCATACTGCTTTTTTAATTATCGACATGCAAAATGATTTTTGTTTGCCAGGGGCGCCCTTTGAAGTGAAAGGCGCGATGGAGGTGGCAAAAAAGATACGTGAAGCCTTGCAAGCTTGCCGAAAACACGGGCTGTACGTTGTACACGTATTCCGCTATTATCGGCCCGACGGAAGCGACGTTGAAATCACCAGATACGATAAGTTCGTGCAGGTCGGTGGGGCCTTGATCGAAGGGACGAAGGGTGGAGAAATTGTCGATGAGCTTAAACCCATAGAAGGCGAATACCTAATTTGCAAGAAGCGATGGAGCGCTTTCTTTCAGACCGAACTAGACAATCTTTTAAAGCGCCTTGGCGTGGATCAGGTCGTCGTTACGGGAGTTCAAACGCCTAATTGCATCAGGGGTACAGTCTGGGACGCTAACTCCCTGGATTACGAAGTTATCGTCCTTACCGATGGGACGGGAGCCAGCAGTCCAGAGGTTCATGAAGCAAATCTCAATGATATGAAAAACATCGGCATTAAGCTGATGACGGTGGAGGAGTTCATCAAGAGCTTGCCCAATCCACCGAAAGACGATTTAGTAGAAAAAATTAGAAACAACGTATTGAAAGCAAAATTAGAAAGTAGAGCGTAATAGGACATAAAGCAAATGAGTTCAATGGATTGAGGGTGTTTTCCAGCACCCTCTTATTTTTTTGATTTCCCTTTAAAACCCCCCTATATCGATATGCCAGTTGATAATCATTTTAAGAAAGCTAAATTAACGAGATATATACGATATGGTGCAAAGCGTTCTCACATGTTTATTTTATTTTAATTTCTTATTAGCTTCTTGACATAAGAGATCAATTGTGTTAATCATATAACTAATAGGAATGCAGTATATGGTATTCCAATCATTGCCTTTAAAGTCCACTGAGGAGAGGGGGTTAACAGATGCAAGTAAATTTTTTTATGTGGATTTGTGCGTCTCTTCCCATATTGGCCATTCTTATCTTGATGGTGGGGTTTAAATGGAGTGCTTCAAAAGCGGGACCGACAGGTTTTTTTGTCGCACTCGCGGTTGCCGTTCTGGTATTTAAAGCAAACTTTCATTTGTTGGCCAATTCAAATGCAAAAGGTTTTGTAATGGCATTTTACGTATTGTACATTGTATGGGGTGCTTTACTGCTTTATAATGTTGTAGATATAACTGGTGGAATAGAAAGCATTGGCGCCACCTTTATGGCAATGACGAAGAACAAGATATTGCAGCTTTTAATGATCGGTTTTGCCTTTGTCACCTTTTTACAGGGAGTTGCGGGGTTTGGCGTTCCTGTAGCTGTGGGGGCGCCTTTGTTAATCGGTATGGGATTTGACCCTGTCACTGCCGTAGCTGTAGCGCTAATCGGGCATGCTTGGGCAGTTACTTTCGGTGATATGGCTGCTTCTTTCGCAAGTTTGCAGCAGGCTACGGGGTTGTCTGCAGCTGACTTGGCTCCTTGGTGCGGATTTTTTATCGCTTTAGCAGGAATATTTTGCGGAATGTTCGCGGTGCATGCTTACGGGGGCACAAAAGCTCTGCGTCAAGGAATTGTACCTACACTCGTAGTTTCCCTATCAATGTCTATCTCGCTTTGGTTTATAGCCCAATGGGAACCAACGTTGGCCACTTTTTTGTCCGGGATCATTGGAATGGTTGTTACCGCTGTCTTATCAAGGGTTAAGGTATACAACACCGAGGCCGCGGTAGAAGCTTCGGCCTCTGCAGGTCACTTAACTTCAAATCCCGTAACTGCAAAGGGTAAGGTAGTGGAAAAAAAGATGCCCTTTAACCTCGCCTTTGCTCCGTATTATTCCCTGATCATCATTGTTTTATTTGTCAAGTTTGTGCCCGGTGTTGAGGATTGGCTAAAAAATCTATTAGTTCTCAAACTTAAATTCGGGGAATACTCCACAGGACTTGGTTGGGTTACGCCGGCTGGATCTTCTACAAGTGTCGGTATTTTTTCTCATGCAGGTGCGTTTCTTTTCTATGCATCTTTCATTGGCATACTAATATATCGTGCTAAAGGTATTTGGAAAGCAGGTATGTTGAAGAAACTTCTATCCAAAGTTGTAAAAGGAGGGGTTAACTCCAGTATTGCTACAACTTCTATGGTACTTATGGCTTTTATAATGGTCGAATCTGGTATGACTTACATGTTGGCAAAGGGTGTAGCTGATGCATTGGGTTCTATATATCCTATCTTTATTCCTTTAGTCGGGGTACTTGGAGCATTTATGACAGGAAGTAACACCAATTCCAACGTGATGTTTGGAGCCTTTCAGGTGCAAGTCGCAAATATCCTCGGCATTAGTACGTTAATTAGTGCCGCTGCCCAAACTGCAGGCGGTTCCATAGGCAGCATGTTGGCTCCATCTAAAGTTATAGTGGGCACCTCGACGGTTGGGCTAACCGGACGCGAAGGGGAAGTCATAGGTAAAACGTTAAGATATTGCGTTACCTTAGCGCTGATCCTGGGAATTGTGGGTTGGGTCATGTTGTTTATATTATGCAGGCACGTTTATTAGGATATAAATGGAGGGAGATTTATAATGAGCGGCAAAAAGTCCAGTCCGGTGTTACTGGGATTCGCGCTTCTTGGAATGCTTATTGCACCTCCTCTTTTGCTGTATCCGGCAGTCATTAAGGAGAATGTTGCCTTAGAAGTGATTGGATATCTCGTTCTTGTCATATCAATGTTGATTCCCATTTTTAAAGGGTAATCTCAATATCCATATTGCACTTGACGCGAATGAAAAAATGAGTTATCTTTGAACAAGGATTGGCATACCGTATTCCAAATGCGTGAAAAGGATACAAGAAGATGCAGGAAGGGATAGAAAGGTGAATAAATACCACTTTTATGTTGCAGAGGGCTTGCCAGAAGATAAGGGAAAAGACATAGTAAGAATGGATCCCGAGGATATGAAAAACCTTGGAGTCCAGACTGGAGATTTCCTCTTGATTAAAGGAAAATCGCAAGTAGCTTTAAAGGTTTTTCCTTGCCCGACAAATTTTCGAGGAGCCCGTTTGATTCAAGTTGACAACATAGCTCGAGAGAATTTGGGGGTCAGCATTGGAGATCCAGTTGAAGTAGAAAAAGTAGAACCCACTCCCTTGAAGACGGTTATGTTGGATAGAGGAGGGCTTGCTCCTGATGAAATACCTTCACAAGAGGAACTTAAAAGGCACTTGTTAGGCCGGGCTGTCATTATTTCAAATAAAGTCCCGGTCGTGCTTTATGGTGGAAGTGCTATAGCCCTGAGGGTACAGGGTATGGCGCCTCCAGTGGAGATAGGACTTGTTACAAAAGACACCGCCATCATTTTGGTAGATCAGACTTTGGATTCTAAAAGAGATAGCGTGAGCTACGAAGATATAGGAGGCTTGGATGAGGAAGTTAAAAAGGTAAGAGAGCTTGTTGAACTTCCGCTTACACGTCCTGATCTTTTTAGAAAAGTTGGTATTGAACCGCCCAAGGGTATTTTACTCTACGGGCCTCCTGGCACGGGCAAAACCTTGATAGCTCGTGCCGTTGCGTCCGATTCCAGGGCTTATTTTATAGCAATTAATGGCCCTGAAATCATGAGCAAGTATTATGGAGAAAGTGAAGCCAGGTTAAGAGAGATTTTCGAGGAGGCCAGAAAGAACTCGCCGGCGATAATCTTCATCGATGAGTTGGACGCCGTTGCGCCAAAGCGCTCAGAAGTTGTCGGTGACGTCGAAAAAAGGGTTGTGGCGCAGCTACTTTCCTTGATGGATGGCCTAAAATCACGAGGTGACGTAATAGTTATAGGTGCTTCAAACATGCCCGAGTTGTTGGATCCCGCTTTACGAAGGCCGGGCCGATTTGACAGGGAAATCTTTATCGGTGTTCCCGGCACACGAGGAAGAGAAGAGATACTAAAGATCCACACAAGAGGGATGAGCCTGGCACCCGACGTCGATCTCAAAAAAATTGCGTATCTGACACATGGGTATACAGGAGCTGATCTTGCCCAGCTTTGCAAAGAAGCAGGCATGCGCGCCCTCGGGCGTTATATGGACAGACATGAAGTTGGAGATGTTATTGTCACTAAAGAAGACTTTGAAAACGCTTTAAAGGCAATTGAACCCTCTGCCCTTAGGGAAATGGTCGTGGAAGTCCCTTCAGTCGGATTCGAAGATATAGGCGGTTTAAACGATATCAAAAAAAATCTTTTAGAGCTTGTCAAAATACCGCTGCAACATAGCGAGGAATATGAAAGTTATGGTTTAAAAAAGGCCAGATTTATATTTTTCTTAGGTCCTTCAGGAGTTGGCAAGTCATTGATGGCAAACGCCATTGCTAAAGAAGCAGGTCTTAACCTCATACACATAACCCCTCCCATGCTAATATCCCACAAAATCGGCATTGAACAGTCCATAAGTGACGTATTTAAGCTGGCTAAAAGAGTTTCTCCTTGTGTGCTACTTTTCGATCGAATAGATGGTACTGTTCAAACCCTTGGAGAGAGATTCACTAATCAGCTAATTATGGAACTTGATGCAAATAAAGAAGTGAATAATGTGATCATTGCGATAGCTAACTCCCTTAAAGGAATTGACCAATCTCTTATTTCTTCTAACAGATTAACCAAGATGTTTACCTTCAATATCCCTACCATTGAAGAGAGAAAAGAAATTTTAGAAATCATTCTTAAAGATCTGCCCAACCACGAGGTATCGATTGAGTATTTGGCAGAGGTTACGGAAGGCCTGACTGGCGCTGACTTAAAAGCTATCATCGAAAAAGCTTGTCATAGGGTTCTTTCCAAAAAGATCCTAAACAGAGGAGGTGGGGTCCTGACAAATAAGGAGGTATTGGCTGTCTTGAAAGAGATTGATTTTAGACGGGAGGTGCAATTTAATGAATCTCGATGTCAAGAAGTTGTTTGAGGAACCGAGCCTTATTCAAATTACAACTTGGGCTCGAGGCGTTATCGAGAATAAGGACGCAAGGGATGTCGTTTTCGCGCTTGCTAATGCTGGATCTAAAGAAGGTAAATACGTTCAAGCATGGGAAAACTACGTCGATCTTCCCGATAGAGTTGGCGTCCCTGTTCGCGCATACGCCAGGATTAGTGATGAGCCGCTGCTAAGCAAATACGTATACGAAAATGAACACCCTGATGTCGTGGTATTGACTAATGAGGCTCTAGTAAAGGGAAACGACGTATTGCAAGGTATGAAGCCGGGTGGTGTGTTAATAGTCAACACAAAAAGAGACCCAGAATACATTTTGAAGTTTTTAAAGGACACGACCTATCTTGGAACGATCGGGTGCATCGATGCGACTGAAGTTGCCGGACACGTGCAAACACTTTCTGGAGCCGAAGGCGCAACTGATGCGTCAGGCATAGGCGTTGGCGTTGGAGCCGTTTTGGCCGGGGCCGTTGTGAAGGCAAAATCCATCGTTAAGCCCGAGAACGTGCTTTCCTCGGTTCAAAACGAGGAAGCTTGCCGATATGGTTATGATGAAGTTCGCTTAGTGACAGTAAATACGACATTCCCCGAGTTTAAACCGGCTCCTAAGAAGCCATTGGGACCAGAGGACCTTCCTTTTGCGGGCACTGTTCCTTCTGTTGATAAGGAAAACGAAAAGAGAATTACGGGTAATTGGAGGAGCGAACGTCCTGTATGGTCTAAAGAACGTTGTACTAACTGCTTGCTATGTTGGGTAAATTGCCCCGATTCAGTTGTGGTTTACAAGACACCTGAGGCTGCGGATTTCACTAATTTGAAATATTGCAAGGGATGTGGCATTTGCGCAGAAGTATGTCCAACTAAGGCAATAACCATGGTCCCAGAACTGGATTTTGAGGATTAGGAGGTGAGATCCATGGGAAAAAAGAGGCTTATATCTGGAGTTGTAGCCACTGCTGAAGCCGTAAGGCTTGCAGATGTAGACGTGATTACTTCGTTTCCTATAAGGCCCTATACGGGTATAATGTCTGAATTGGCAAGGATGGTGGCTGATGGAGAGTTGGACGCCGAGTTTATCCATGCTGATGGCGAACACGCCCAGCTCAGCATAGTGTATGGAGCATCGGCTGCTGGTGCGAGGACGTTTACTGGAAGCTCCGGAGTGGGAGTAACTTATGCCATGGAGGTGTATTCTCCCATTTCAGGAACAAGGCTGCCTGTTCATATGGCGATTGCAGATAGGACGCTTGATCCTCCCGGGGACTTTGGTTCTGAGCATACAGAGGCCGAATCATGCCGAGATCAATGTTGGATCCAGGGATGGGCGGCTACTCCCCAAGAGGCTCTTGATTTGACGTTATTGTATTACCGAATTGGCGAAGATCCCAGAGTGTTGCTCCCTCAGTATGCTTGTCAGGATGGTTACTTTGTCTCCCATATCGCCGGTGAAGTGGAAATCCCAGACGAAGGTCAAGTAAAAGAATTTTTGCCACCCTATAAGAACAAACATTCGCTCAATATTTCCGATCCCATGATAATAGGCGCTCAGATAGAACCTGAGATGGGACCGCCTCTTCAATATCAACGGTACATAGCCATCCAAGAAGCCAGAAAAGTAATAGCAGAAGCTTACAAAGAATTCGGAGAAATATTTGGTCGCAAGTACAGTCCTTTTGTCGAAGAATATATGACCGATGACGCTGAAGTTGTCATTTTCATTCAGGGAGCTCATTCAGTTACAGCCAGAAACGTTGCACTAAAACTTCGAAATCACGGAGAAAAGGTGGGCGTAGTGCAACTGCGCACCCTCAGGCCTTTCCCGACGGAAATTGTACGAGATGTTTTATCCAGGTTCAAAGCCGTGGGCGCGGTGGATAACTCCGTTAACTATGGCATTGCAGGCGACGGAGGAGTATTGCTGAGTGAAGCCAGGACGGCCTTATACGGATTGGGAGATAAAACAAAGACGGTTGGCTTTGTCGGGGGGCTTGGCGGTGAAGTCATTACCATGGAAGAGTTCTATAAGATGTACGCTAAGCTAAAAGAAATTGCAAAAACTGGCAAGGTCGAAAGAGATTCTTACTGGCTCCCGTACGAGCTTTAAAGGAGGTGAAGGTGATGTTGGAGACTATAAAAACGCTTCGTGATATGCCTAAGGAAGAATACTACGTTCCCGGACATAGGACGTGTGCAGGGTGTGGTCCTGCGTTGGTATATAGATTAGTGGCGAAGGCTGCGGGTCCAAATACCATCTTCGTGGGGCCTACCGGTTGTATGTACGTTGCAAACACAAGCTACGGTTGCGGTCCTTGGGCGGTGCCTTGGATCCATGCCCAAATTACAAATGGCGGAGGAGTAGCTTCGGGCATAGAAGCAGCCTATAAGGCCATGATGAGAAAGGGCAAATACACAGGTGAGCGTCCGCATGCGATAGTCATGGCTGGGGATGGAGGCTCTACCGATATTGGATTACAAGCTCTTTCGGGCATGATTTACCGCGGACATGATGTGCTTTACATATGCTATGACAATGAATCTTATGCTAATACGGGCATTCAGACTTCACCTACAACCCCTTGGGGAGCGGTTACTACGTTTACTCCCTCGGGCCCTGCGGTACCGGAAGGCAAAAGGCTATGGCCGAAGGACAATGCCCAGATGATAGCTCATGGGCATCCGGAGCTTAAATATTTGGCCACGGCCTCTCCCGCTTTCCCGGTGGATCTTTTCAATAAGGTTAGAAAAGGCCTTAATGCAGAGGGTCCGGCTTATTTGCACATCCAAGCTCCTTGCCCCAAGGGATGGCAGTTCCCTTCAAATAAAACCATTGAAATGGCAAAGCTTGCTTTGGATACGGGCATGTTTCAACTATATGAGCTTGAAGATGGCAAGTATAAAATGTCCTACATGCCTAAGGAGCGCAAACCCGTTGACGAATTCCTTAAGCTGCAGGGAAGGTTCAAGCACTTAAAACCTGAACATATCGAAAAAATCCAGAATTTCGTTGATCAGAAGGTCAAGGCAATAGAGATCGAAATAGCAGCTCTGTCGTAAGGTGTAGTTAAGTTGGATTAGCAGAAACAGGCCCTCTTTTATATGAGGGCCTGTTTCCTTTCTATTCTATTTATCCTTCGTTGGAAGTTTCTTAACCTTATCGCCTTTCTTTACCTTACCGCCCTTGGTGACAGCGCAAAATATGCCCTTCTTTGGCATGATGCAGTCGCCGGTTATCCTGTAGATCTCACACTTGCTGTGACATTTTTTGCCGATTTGTGTCACCTCAAGCAAAGCTTCACCTACTTGCAACTTATCTCCGACAGATAAACTTTCCGTATTAAAGCCTTTTACCGTGATGTTTTCGGCAAAACTCCCTGCTTTAAGATCGGGGAGTTTTTCTTGCATTTCTTCTATGTCCTCAAGGGCGAGCAAGCTTACCTGCCTGTGCATGAAGCCTGCATGGGCATCACCTGCCAAGCCAAGGCCTTCGACGAGCAAGGCCTCGCCAACGTCTTCCTTGACGGTGCCCTTTTTCTTAGAAAAGCATACCGCCCACACTACGCCTTCGCACATTGTTTCGCTTCGCTTTCTTCCTGCTTGGCGTTGCCCTTTTTGGCCAAATAATCCTCTATGGCTGCCTTGATTCCTTCCTCGGCCAACAAAGAGCAGTGTAGTTTTTGAGGTGGAAGCCCATCCAGTGCCTCGGCTACGTCTTTGTTGGTGACTTTAAGTGCTTCGTCTAGCGTCTTGCCCTTGACCATCTCGGTTACCATCGAGCTTGTTGCAATGGCAGCGGCGCAGCCGAAGGTCTCAAATTTGACGTCTACAATACGATCATTTTCTATTTTTAAATATATTTTCATGACATCCCCGCAGACGGGATTGCCGACTTCGCCAACTCCATCCGCATCATCTATGCGTCCGACATTTTTAGGGTTCATAAAAAGATCTATTACTTTTTGAGAATACACATTTACTACCCCCTTTTGCCAAGAGGAGACATGGCTCTTAAAGACTCTACCACTTTCGGTAGGTTTTCCAAAACGTAATCTATATCTTCATCACTTGTATCTTTTCCTAAAGTCAGCCTTAAGGACCCATGAGCAATCTCATGTGGCAATCCTATGGCAAGGAGCACATGACTAGGTTCCAAGCTTCCTGACGTACAGGCAGAACCACTGCTTGCCCCTATTCCCAATGCATCAAGGCGCAAAAGCATGGATTCTCCTTCAATGTAGTGAAAGCAGAAACTTGTATGAAAGGGAAGGCGCTCAGTGCGATGACCCGTCAAGATAACATCATCGATGCGCTCAAGGATGCCGTCTATTAAACGATCGCGAAGACGTTTTTCGTTCTCGTTTTCGTTGTTCGCGAGCCTTTTTGCGGCTAAAACCGCGGCTTTGCCGAATCCGACAATTCCGGCAGTGTTTTCAGTTCCAGAACGCAACCCTCTTTCTTGTCCGCCACCGTGAATCAAAGGCGCGATTTTAACCCCCTTCTTTACATACAACGCACCTACGCCTTTAGGGCCATACATTTTATGTGCAGCCATTGTCATCAAATCTATTGGAAGTTTTTTTACGTCAATGGGAAGATGCCCCGTTGCTTGAACCGCGTCAGTGTGAAAAAGCACTCCCTGTTCGCGGCAAATACTTCCTATTTGTTCTATCGGTTCGATAGTGCCTATTTCATTGTTTGCGAATTGTATAGTAACTAAAATTGTATCAGGTCGAATGGCTCGCTCGAGCTCATCCAATCTCACCATTCCATATTTGTCTACCGGTAAAATCGTGATATCAAAACCTTCTTTGCCCAGCCATTTGCATGCATCTAATACTGCATGGTGTTCTATGGCAGATGTTATGATATGATGTCCCCTATCTTTTCGCGCGTAAGCTATACCTTTTATTGCAAGGTTGTCTGCTTCGCTGCCACCGCCGGTAAAAATTACTTCCGTGGGGTCGGCATTTATTAATTGAGCTACTTGATTTCTTGCTTCATCCAGGGCCTTTCGTGCCTTTCTGCCCCATGCGTGAAGGCTGTTTGGATTTCCGAAATCGGAAGTAAAATAAGGCATCATAGCCTCTAGTACATCATGGTCGACTGGCGTAGTTGCTGAATGGTCGAGATAAACAGAACGGCTCATTGTTTGCATCGCCTCTCTTTATTAGATTGACCTAACTTAAGTTTATTTTCTAAGAAGAGGATTGTCAAGTAAATGAAATAGAAATGTCTAGAAATTATTTTAAGAAAAGTACATAGAAGACGACCCATCGTGACTTTTAGTTTTACTTTAAGGGCTTGTCTTTGACTATAGCTGGCTTTTGGTATATAATGTGCCAAATGGCAATGTTATTATGCAATTTTATGGAAAATAGGAGATGAAGCATGGAAAAGGCAAGCGTTATAAAACCACTAGTTGATACTAACATAAGTGACAAGGTGTTTGCTGTGCTCAAGACCGCCATCCATCGTGGTGAGTTACAACCGGGTGATCCTCTTATTGAACGCGATCTTGCCGAAAAACTCGCGGTATCACGCACGCCAGTGCGTGAAGCAATACAGCGCCTGAAAACGATGGGATTAGCGGTTCAAGTGTCGAGAAAAACAGTGATAGTGGCAAAACCTACGCCAGAGGAAGTATTGGATACATTCCATGTTCGTGAGGTCCTTGAAGGGCTTGCGGCTAGTCTTGCAGCGACTAACGCGACACCCGATGATCTTGCCTACTTTGGCAGCTTGGTTGAGGATATGGAACAGTGCATCAATGTAAATGACGACGATAAGTTAGAAGAACTTCACATGCTTTTTCATGAAAGATTATATCGAGCTTCTGGAAATAAAAAATTATGTCAACTGCTCATGGATTTAAGGGATTGTATAAAAGCCTATACTCGTATTGGATATGCATTCCCGGGCAGAAAATCGGAGGCTGCCCTAGAACATAGAAAAATATTGGATGCATTGGTTTCCAAAAACCCCAGAAAGGCCGAAGAGTGGGCTAGAAAACACATCAAAAGATCAAAAGAAGCATATATAAAGGAATTACAAAAAAATTCGTAAAGGCCATAGAAAGCATCAAAGGCGGCTTATTTTCGTTTGTTGCAATTTTCTTTTTAAGCATTCATAACTAAAATTGCGAGCGATTACGAGGTTTTTGTATTTAGTAAGTCAAGGTGAACAAAAGCACAAACAAGCTTAATTTTGCGTGATAACATAATAACAAATTGGCATTCAAACAGACAGCGTTCAACTCAGGCTTTTATGGGATCGCTCTTCTCTAAATTGACGAGAAGAGCGATTTTTTTCGCTGCCTATGGCAGTAGATAAATTTCACGCTGACTTTATACTTCAATTATGCACTCATGTTTTGCTTCTTCTTTATCGTATAATACCTTTATTTACGGTGTCTTTTTGTTGGGTCAAGTCCATAATTTTCTGTCAAATTACCCCCTGATTAAATCTGGAGGTTAAATTCCCGCCATTACTGGAGCTACTTCACCTATTTCACAATATTGCTTATGTTTTTGTCTCTGTTCCTGTTTTTTCCATTCTCGAAGTACTTCTTGTCTCATATCCTTTCAGGTTAATTCCCAATCATTCACTAAATAACCACAAGCTACATACAGTTGTCGCTCGTGTTTAATATCCCCTGGCTCAGTAGCTTTCCTATCTTGGTATCTAAGTATTTAGGTATCTAAGTATTTATTTCCCCCGAATTTATTGCCATTTAGAGGGATCATCTGCCAGTGTTTATAACCTCTAGTCGTGGTGTAGGAGACTT
>NZ_CALETC010000294.1:0-11552 GCF_937920065.1 Acetomicrobium mobile | reverse complement strand
TTTTGGTAGAATCTTTGTGACACACAAAAACTCATAAAGGAGGGTCCCAACGTGAACAAGGATATTTTACTACAAATAGCAATAAACTTCTTCAAGGAGTTGCTTGAATTCTTCGATAATTCCGAGGTCAGGACATTAGCGGAAATTGAAGCTGAATTGTTTCGGATTATGAAGGCCTTTATCCGCGAGCTTATAAAAGCTTACATTCAAATTACAGACGAAGCCATATTAAAGGACAAATCGTCTCGAAAGGAAAGAGGGTTGGTCGTAGAGAGGCGTGATGACAAAAGAAGCGTTTATACCATCTTTGGTGATATATCTTTCAAGAGGACCTATTACTTCGACAAAAAGCATAAAAAATACGTATACCCTATGGACGAAGCATTGAGGTTGGATAAACGTCAAAGGCTGACTGAAGCTGTGGCCATAAGGCTGGTAGAAACGGCAGGTCGTCTTTACGCCAAAAGCTTAAATGAACGTAACTGAGGGTGAATTGTCCAAGCAGACGGTAAAAAACAAGATTCACAGCTTAAACCTGGAGGCCTTAAAGAGAGAGGCCCTCGAGAAAAGAAGCGTGCATGTACTGCACATAGATGCAGACGAGGACCACGTATCACTGCAGGAGGGCAGAAGCACGGCAGTTCCTTTAATCTGCATATATGAGGGCACCTTTAAAGAGGGATCTAAAAACAGCTATATAAACCCCATATGCATGAGCGGTTACGGAAAGGACACAGATGAGCTTTGGCTTGAGGTAGCAGATAGGATATATGAAAATTACGACCCCAAGGACATAAAAGACATATACATCCATGGAGATGGTGCAAATCGGATAAAGGAAGGTATAAGCTGGCTGCCCGAGTCAAAGTTAGTGCTCGATAAATACCACTTAAATAAAGCCGTCTTGGAAGCCATGGCAAGGCAACCTGAAAAAAGACACGAAATATACAAAGCCATAAGGGAAAACGACATGAATTCCTTTAAAAGGATCACCCCAGATATGTTAAACGATGCCTCAGATGAAAGGGAAAGAAAAAGGATAGTAGACTTCAGGAGGTATGTGACCAACAACTGGGATTCAATTACCATTCGAAACGAAGAAGACTGCGGCAGCTCAAGCCCTAATATGTCACGTAAGCCACGTACTTTCCTCCAGGCTAAGTTCCAGGGCGATGGCCTGGAGCAAGGTGGGCTTAAAGGCCATGTCTGCTTTGAGGGCCTACATCTGTAGCGGTGGGAAAGTGAAAGCAGAACACATAAAAGAAAAAGACCAAGAAAGCAGAAAGACAGACAAAGAATACAACTTTACATTAGACTTAGAAGATATCTTTAGTTCGGCTACAAGCGAGATAGGCTCCATAACGGTACTTAACATGGGGAAAGGTAACGCCCTTATACACGTCTTTAAAGGGCATATGTCATAGCGGTTTTGATTTTTAGCTGACCTAAAAACGTTGCCCTTTAGGATATATAGGGGAGTGGTTCCTAAAAATCCTACAAAAACTTGACGCGGTCAACATTTCCGAAGTTGCAGTTTTTGGCTGCTGTTTCAAAGAGCGTTATATCTTAATCAAACTCCCAAGTTCCATCCCAATTAACTATATATGTCGTAGATCTGGAGTCAACATATGTTCCTGGCGAAAAATAAAACTCTGGTTTAGATATTGCGCTGCCAGGCTTATTACTTGTCTCGCTACCTGAAATCTTGGGATCGTAATAACCTCTCCCCGTTAAAAGCTCGATATCTCCTTTAAATTTTATAGTTTTATCGTACTTTAGATGTGCAATAATATAATTATCGTTGATTTCTATTTTACATTCCTCTGCTTTAACACTCTCAATTGGAAACTTTACACTACCTGATGGATCAAATAATACATGCCCGAACCCATATTTCGATTCTCCGCCCAATATTAATTCTTCGATGACATTAAATCCATCAATTAATATCTCTGCTTTGTCGGATATTATTACTGTTTTATCACCTATTTCAGCATTTTCTTTGACCCAAACACACCCTATAATCCTTACATCTTTTATATTGCCATTTGTATCTTTAAATTTATTATTAATGAATTCAATTTCATGCAAGCTTGCATTTTTTGCAGTTCCGGTACTATCTATAGCCGTGGATATTTGACTTCCTATGAATCTGTGCTCAAATTCCGATCGTGAGATATTGCCATACTTTAATCCCTGTTCTGTATAAAGTGGAAAATAAATATTTATACCATCGTATACATAAAGATACGAGAACCTAAAATTATCTTTAACCGTTGCACCTATATCCTTATAATTATTATCTACAGGATTTTCGTATAAGTGCTCTGTTATACGTTTAGTTATAGCTCCCCACAAATTTCTCCCAGGAACGTAATACCTTGTCGGGGAAATGACCGATCCCCTAAAGGGCATATAACCAATGTGAAGCGGGCTTTTCAATTTAAACGAAACTGCAATATCTTTCCACATATCACTCACCGGCTTTGACTTTTACGTGATGTAACGAATATATTAATGTACGCTCTAATATCTTTTTCATGAACAGCAATTTATCGATGTCTTCAGCAACTGTCTTCAGATCTCCACAAAAATCATCAAATTTTGTCTGAAATTTTTCGTCTTTGCCTAGCAGATATTCACGTATTTTAATGCTATCATAATCATCATTTAAAAAATTGGTTAAATTTGTCCTTATATTATTTTTATCTTTACTTTCGAGTCAAAGAAACATCGCGTAAACCCCGTCTTCCTTTAGTACTCCTAAAGCTTTTCTTAAGTTTCTTTCTAGGTCTTTTATATTCTTACTGTCTGATGTTTCTACTGAATTTGCAATCATTTGAGCATGTTTCATACACATATAGTCCAGGTTGATCATCTTTCTCACCTCTTAAAGATACCCTTTTTGATTTTAGAAAACTTTACCAAAGTTAAACATACTTGTTTTATGCCGGTGAAGGTCTGTCTCCGCTTGCTTTGTCGTTTTTGCCATCGAAAAACAACTCAAGCCTGCCGAAACCTCTGGTTCCCATGCCGCCTATGCCGATGAATTCAAAGTAAGGACTAACGTTGTTTAATATCCCGGTAACTACTTTATCGTCTTTATCTACACCAATCTCAAACCCGAAGACTGTCCCCCTTGATATAGCTTCATAGGTAAACAGTTTTCCCGGCTCGGCCGCTCCAGTGGATGGATCTATCTTGACGGAAGTCCTTATTTCCAAATTGTCGTTTACTATATGAGAAAAAAGCTTTTCAGAAATGATGACAATATCTCCTGTCCAGCTATCTATTTCTTTCCGCAAAGCAAGACGTTTAGGACAACCAGAGTCAACTTTTTCAGTTTCCAGAAATAGCCATCCAAGTTTTAAATAACTGCTATCTTTATTTCCTTGTTTTAAATGACTGCTATCTTTGTTTTCTTTAACAATGTAATAAGCTTTATCGCAAACTTTTTGAGGAATGTTAATGTTACTGGAATCCTCGTTTTTTGCTTCATCGAACCAATATTCCATGAGCTCTTTCGTTGTAATCCATACAGTTCCTTCTTGGGATGAAACAGGAAAAAGTATTATTTGTCCATCGTAAAAACGCAATGTTCCTTTTTTATTTTCGTCTCCAAATATCTTTTTAGCCTCATCTTCAGCGCATTTTCTTTTTTTTGCTTCATCCTGGGAAGTGCACTCATTTTCCATTGCATATATGGTGTAGTATTCCCTCGTGACACCTGCAATCGAGCTACCCGGTATCTTTGGCACGTCTGTAGCAGGATCCCTTACGATCGTGTTGTCTACCAATCCTAACCTGTAGCCTCCTGCTCCTATGTGTATAGGATCAATGGCCCTCGCAAATACCTTTTTAGGATTCAAATTATTCGCCAATTTCTTTCTCCTCCTTTATCATGTGTCTAAAAATAAATATAGTGTCCATTAAAAGACCGTTGAGCAAAGAATTTATGAAAAGGCATCTTGTTTCTTCTCTCAAGCTATCCCATATACTTCCAAAGGCATCTTTAATGGTTGCTTCAGCAAATCGCATGAATACTTCCGTCTTGTTGCTGCCATCTTCGACATATCTCCACTCTTTTAGCTTAGTGGCTAGTGCTTCTTCAATATTATTTAATTGAGAACTTGAAAGATTAGATAATATATCCCATAGCTCCCTTATCATGGAAATTTGATAAAAATAGTAGGGCCTTCTTGAATAAAGCCGGTAAGTCTCCTCTCCCCTTTTTCTGCCTTCGTAATATATGTTATATCTATCGGTAGTGGCAGTAAGCAGATCGAAATCGAAATAGCCCGGATATAGACTAAAAGGTTTCTCCTTGGAAATTGATGATAAATCATCGAGTGTATATTTTTCGTTTTCTCCGATCAATTTTGTAGGATAGAATTTGAAAAAATCATCATTTTTCGTTTCGTAAACGTTCCACCATGGTTTCATTTTTACAGGCTTTTTAAACTCCCTGTCGTCAAGCATTCTTCTTTCGGCATCTAAAAGGACGTATAAGGGAAATTTTCTATTCGCCGTCAAAATCTTCACGCTTAGGGGCAACTTGCCCAATACTTTTTCAAATCTTTGTGAATAAAGCGTTGCTATCATCTCTGTAATTTTTATGGAGTCTAATGTTGGCACTATCAGCCGAAGGGAGAGGGGGGATATTGTAATTTCTATTAAAGGTATATATTCTTCTATTTCTATTTCTACTTCTACTCTATTATCATACTTTACTTCAAGCAAATTTTCGTTAGGGTTGTTCTCTAAGGCAAGGTGCTTAAATCCCTTCTTTAGACACTTAACTACAGCCTGTTCTCCAAATGTATTGTCATACCTGTACTTTTCGAGGGATTCTATTGTATAGAATCTGCCATCTCCCACGTGAAGTACAAGGAGGTCTTCAGGTTCCGGGCCATCTAATCTAATGATATAAGGAGTTTTTTCAGATAGCTTATTATCACTTCTTTTTAATGCGGACTGAAGTTTGTTGTAATCTACAGAAAATACTATCCTTTTCCACTTATATCTATATATATCACGTTCGATCTTTTCAACAACTGTTTCAAAAAATTCCTGAGTTTCACGCCATACTCTATAAATACGCGCGGGAGACGGGTTTTGGGTGAAAAAATATGAACCAAGGTTTTCTTTAGTTAATGTATTAGTTTGTAGCCTTTCTTCTATATTTTTTAAATGATTATAAAGTGTTTTTTCATTTAAGCCCACACGTTCCTCAAAAAACATATCTAATAACTGTGCTGCTTCTTTATTATAGGTATCTTTCAGCAGAAAAAATAATTCTAGGACTTTGTAAACTATATCTTTTCTAGGAGCAAAATTTAATGTTAATGAATTTACTATTTTCTCAAAATTTTTATCTTTAATTGAATCGATAAACTCATAAAATGCGTTATTGTTTTTTTTATACCAATCTTCAAAAGTTTGACTAAATATACTGCCGATCATCGTTCCGTCCAGCCACTTATCGAGGTCGAAGCTTAAAGAAATCAAGCTGACCCTGTTGTTTTTGTCAGCAATTTCATCAATCCAGACAGATTTCCGTCTATTGTTCAGCCACTCCTCCAATCTTCCCCTTCTTCTATTTTCGCAAATTGTACACCTTTCATCTTTTTCGCTTTTTGTTCGTATTCTGCAAATAGGGCACACATCCAACCTTTCGTTTTCTTTATTTTCAACTTTTTTATCTAAATCAATCAGGATTTCAATTGGTTCTTCTTCTCCTCCTTCAGTTAAAAGAAAAGGATGTACTTTTGGAATTTTTCTTTTTTCATATACACGTTTCAGCTCGTTGGCAATGATGGTCAGTGACCCTGATGGTTTGCTTAAGGTAAAAAATGGCCACAATTCATTATCGCTATCCTTTTTGTCGTATATTTCCCTTAATATTAGTTCTGCACAATCGCTGGCCAAACTTTTTGAATCTTCACCTAATTCTGGGAATGTAAAATACATTCCGTTTATGTCCTCGTAAATCACATTGCCTACAGGAAACTCAACCTCCAATTTATCCTTGATAATTTCTTTAATGTTATCGATAACTTCTGCTCTTTTTTGTATATCCGCTATCTTTCTGCCACGGTTTATAAAATCTTCACCATTCCAGCATACGCCAAATATTCTCCATTTTACGTCATTCATATCTTTGTATCCATCACATGCGATGCCTGCTAAAATCGTCTTAAACAATGATGCAGTTGAATATGAATGGTCCCACAGAGTAACGTCATTTGCCGGGATCCTAGTTTCTCCTAAGGCATGAGAAAACGCTGTTTTAAGATTGTCGATTAATGACTTTCTAAAACTAATTATATTGTTACAGTTTTTGAATAATTCAATTAAATTATTCTGCAGGTCATCAAATCTTTTTTGGAGACAGCTTAGATCTATCTTTTCTTTCTCGTAACCAAAAGGTGAGGATATTATCGTATTATCAATGGATTGCTTTCTTCTTACTATGCCTTTATCATCCGCTGAATCTTTACGATCACATTTTTGTAAATATTTTACAATACAATCTGTTGTGGCTTGCTCATGGTGTTGCTCGATAAGGTTTTTTATATTGCTGGGTGTCGTTATTGCGAAATCAAACGCGCTATCACATATATGTCTATATAGAATTGGATCCAAAAAATTACAAATATTTTCATGGCTGAAGCTTATTGTTCTTTCGATTGACTGATGTCTGATAAAATCAGGATGCATCTTCCCGATATCATGAAGAAGTGCTCCTATCTCACCTTTTAAAATATCTTTCCCTTTGGATTTTATTTTGCAAATAAGTTTATTCATGATCGCCACTCCACAGATTGTTTATATAGTTTTTAAATTCATTCCACTCATTGAATTTTTGATTCCATGTATTGGATTTTTGCTGTTCGTCAGAACACAAAGAAACAACTACAGTTGGATCAGGTTCGATTACTCCAAACCCGCTTGTTTTCTTGGCTGAAAAACCGTAAGTAAAAAACATCAACTCTAAAGCTTCCGTCAGAAACATTAAATCCGTCTTTACCTGCTCTTTAGAAAACATTTTGCCTCTGGGATATGGAAAATACAGAAGACGAAATTTACCTTTTGCACCTTCTTTTACAACCTCGAGAGTTATGGGGCTTTTTCCCGAGACCGGAGTGCGTGTAGTTCGGCTTAATGGTGTAATAACGTCTTTTTCTGCATCTTTTTTGTCAAAACACGTTGGGAAGAAATAAAGCCTCCCTTTTACGGTATCTTCGCTTGTAGTTTCAGAACCGAAAAGCCTTTCGATAATTTCAGACTTTGTAATCTCGTTGATATTTTTACCATCCAAATCATTAACTCTTCCCGCCGCAAATCTGAGATGTCCCTTCCAGGTAGATGACCTTATCATTGGTAAACCTGTCAGCTTATCCCGCACGATAGGATTTTCAAATATCTTGTTATCGATGACATTGAATTCGCCCTCGCCTTTACTTGTGTATGATCTTTTCAGTATGAATTTAATTTTAAGGAGCATAGAATATCTTGGCATTTTTTTAAAATCTTCTTCATTAAATTCCTTAAGCTTTACATCTGACTTCTTTTCTATAATGTCATGTTTTTTATTACCTAAGTTTAAGATCTTTTCTTGAAGCTCGCTATTTGGTTCAATACCTAAAAGATAATAATCATGAATAATCGCATCATCAGTACTCATCTTAATTCCTCCAATAATTTCTCCAATAATTCTTTTCCTTCTATGTATTTAATGTCTAAACTATCTATATAATGTTTGATCCCTAGATATTGTTCGGCATCATCCGTATAAAGAAAAAATCTATTCATTTTTTTATCCTTGTCCTTAAATTTTTTATAACAATATTTTCTACCCTTATTCTCCTCTCCTCTTAAATAAGGAAATAGCTTTTTCATATTAATAACCTCTTTGATTATTTTGTTGTCATTTGAAAATATAAACATTAATAGGTTTGGACTATATATTCCTTCCTTTTGCTTTTTAAAATAAACATCAATATCTGTCTTTTTGCAAATAATTTTTTCTATATTATTATTATTTTTTTGTATTTCTATAACTCCATATTTGGGATCTGCAAATTTCCCGCCAATTGTTCCATATTCCGAGATTATTTCCAAAGTTTTATACAACAAAAACCACTCGATATCTTCAAGTTTTCTAATAGACGTAAATTCAAATGCTAATTCGGATCCTTTATTTTTTTTCACTTCAAGCTTAAATTTTCTGGCCCAACTCGTACACCCGAATAACTCACATGCATCACAATGATGTTTTCCGTCGCATTTAGAGTTTGTTGGGTCGCAAGCTGTTCCACCCAGCCCCCTGATCAAAGCCTCGTACCACCACCTTAAGCTTCCAATGATGCCGGTCTCTCTCAAAGTCGAATATTTCCTTTCAGCATCACCCGTCCACAGGGGCGTTAATGGTTTAATCTGTACTATAAATTGTTCCATTCTAGCTTCACCTTCAATACTTGTTTTTTAAATTATTTCGCTTCACCTATCTGTATTTTAAAATGAAGATGATAAGATACATCTTGCAATTCCAATACTATAAGTTACAAAGACATGACCATTTGTATGGTTGTAGGCTTGCATAAATTTGCTAACCATATAAGCGTTTTGTTAAGGTCGACATCGCAGATTTCATCTGCGTACGCGGTATATAAGTAAGCCTATTTCTATTTATCTCAACATGAATGCCAGCCGGGAGAAGGTAGAAGATGCTTGTTTTTATTTAATTATTGCTTGTTTGTCCTGTATATTTTTTTATATAGTTGCCCTTGCCCCAATCAACGCGAACTTCTTGAGCATTTCTTAATTTTAATGCGCGTTGTTTATTATAATACATGAATATCGCGTTTATTTGATTACTTAATCTTTCCCTTTGTAAATACAATAAGCTCGCCACATTCAAAATTTTTCCAATGCTCTGCCTCTGTTAATTCTTTTGTAGCAATAATGTAGCCCTCTTGATCCGGTCGTTTTACCTCTGCAAGACTCACCACCCAATCTTCATCAACCAACTTAATCTTCTCATAGGGAGATTTTCCCTGAACGAAGCAAAGCCTGTTATATCCGTCTTTATCGCGATAGCTAAATAGAGACTCCCCATCAGAAAATATACAGTTTGGCTTCCCATATTTGTCGATCTCCTCTAACCTTTCAGCTAACCAATCGAAATATTTGTTTTTATTCATGCTTTTTAATATCTTAGCAGGAGCATTTTCTATGCGATGCAACAAATAACAAAAGGCAGCTTTTGAATCCATTTCACTTATAGGTTTGAACATGCCAAGCTCTAAATTTTCGTGGTTTAGCGTTCCGTTATGAGCAAAGAAATATTCTTTTCCATTCAGTTCTCGGTAAAACGGGTGAGCGTTCTTGCGACTTACGACTCCCCCGCTGGCATGTCTTACATGGCCAAAAAAAAATTCGAGCCTCGGCTTTCTGGTAATCTTGTAAAAATTTTGATAGGTCGCTTTGTTTAGCGCTAATTTCTTCTTTTATTACCTGAGCAAATTCATCTGGGTAAAAAGTTATGCCCCAACCATCAGGGTTATGTTCTCCCCTGTGGTGAGACTCCCTAAAAGAGATATCTGGTTTTACAAGCAAATTGAGGCACATTCCCAATAACTTGCACATTTTTCTTCTGCCTCCCAGAATCTAATTAGTGCTTTTAACAAAACAAGACTGGGAAGGGTATTAAACGATTGCTATTAACGCCAGAACAGCGCATAAAGTAAAAATCCGATGATAGACACTAATCCCTCATAGGTAGGCTACAAACAGTTGTGGGCAAAGATTAAAAAGATACTTTCATGGATGTTTCAATCCCTCATAGGTAAGCTACAAACACGGCACCGAGAGTCCCTGCTATGCCTCCAATGGCGGTTTCAATCCCTCATAGGTAAGCTACAAACCTGAAGAACGTGACGTCTGGACAGCAAATAAACCATGTTTCAATCCCTCATAGGTAAGCTACAAACTTGGCACGATAGACGCTTCAACATTATCGACACAAGTTTCAATCCCTCATAGGTAAGCTACAAACGAGGCCAAGGTGGAAGCACGGGACAACAAAATTGTGAGTTTCAATCCCTCATAGGTAAGCTACAAACTTGCTCTTTAGTTACATTCTTAAATACTTCAAGAATAAGTTTCAATCCCTCATAGGTAAGCTACAAACCTGAAGAACGTGACGTCTGGACAGCAAATAAACCATGTTTCAATCCCTCATAGGTAAGCTACAAACGTGAGCTTGCGCCAGAAACTCAGAAATCAATAATAGGTTTCAATCCCTCATAGGTAAGCTACAAACTCTTTATTGTAGAAGGCGAGAAGGACGCAGACAACTGTTTCAATCCCTCATAGGTAAGCTACAAACCAACATGTATTGTTGTTTATGGTCAACTCATAGAAGGTTTCAATCCCTCATAGGTAAGCTACAAACCCTCTTCCTCTTCCTGTCTCTGCTCGTGTGTATGCATGTTTCAATCCCTCATAGGTAAGCTACAAACGTCAACCCAGTACCCAACTAAGTCCTCAACTCTTACGTTTCAATCCCTCATAGGTAAGCTACAAACTGTGGTATATGGCTGAAAGAACCGCACAAGCTATATTGTTTCAATCCCTCATAGGTAAGCTACAAACTGTGATTACCTCTTCAGCATTGTATGTAATATCGAAGTTTCAATCCCTCATAGGTAAGCTACAAACTGGCAATAGTAATAAAGGTTAAGAAAGTGTTAGATAGGTTTCAATCCCTCATAGGTAAGCTACAAACACGATCTAAATTACATAAATATCCCATTGCCAAACAATGTTTCAATCCCTCATAGGTAAGCTACAAACTGAAATATGGGATGCACTTTACGATGATGCTCAAGATAGTTTCAATCCCTCATAGGTAAGCTACAAACCCGGAGATGTTACCTATCGACACAACGCCTAACCCGAGTTTCAATCCCTCATAGGTAAGCTACAAACTTCAATCGAGCTGGCCGAGGACGCTGTAATCTTTGGCGTTTCAATCCCTCATAGGTAAGCTACAAACTCGCTACGAAATGGACAACATAGGACGCTTTATCGGTTTCAATCCCTCATAGGTAAGCTACAAACCAGCTATAAATATTTTAAGGGTTGGGGCATCAACCTGGTTTCAATCCCTCATAGGTAAGCTACAAACTAGGTAGTGAGAAAAGCGGTCTATGGGCTAATATTCGGTTTCAATCCCTCATAGGTAAGCTACAAACGAGAAAAAGAGCAGAAGGGAGGGCGAGGATGGCTAAGCGTGTTTCAATCCCTCATAGGTAAGCTACAAACCTCTAATAGATAACCAATTGGGATTACTAATCTAAGTTTCAATCCCTCATAGGTAAGCTACAAACAGCTTGGCATTCATATAATTTGGGCAGGTCTTTTGGTTTCAATCCCTCATAGGTAAGCTACAAACCCATTGATTTATACCGCTACATAGCGCAGCTTGAGGGTTTCAATCCCTCATAGGTAAGCTACAAACAGCTTGGCATTCATATAATTTGGGC
>NZ_CALETC010000293.1:0-2810 GCF_937920065.1 Acetomicrobium mobile | reverse complement strand
TTGGATAAGTGCCATATTTAATTTTATAGAACTTTCTATACAGCCATTCCGTCATTGGCAAGGCTATCCAGAGGGACATATAAACCCCGTCTAGACCGCTTAACATGTTGCTTGCCGCTCCCAGGGCCTGAATTTTATCGGCTATTTCAGGAAACATAGCGCTCAAAGCACCAACGGAGGCAGTCATCATGCTGGCACTTCCCACTCCGGAGGCCATGGCTAAAGCGAGGGGATGAAAGATTCCAAACGCTGCCGTAAATGTCGCCATTAAACCAAAGAAAATAGTACCAAAGACCGTTCCGCAGATGTAAACTCCCATGACACCTCTTCCCTCAGGTGTATCCAGTCCATACACATCTCCAATTAAAGCAACATTAGGTTCTCTTGCAATAGAATGGGCTACCCCTATGGTTTCTCGTCTAAGTCCCAAGTACACCGCCACGGGCACACCAATGATGACCGTGCCTAGATTGCCAAATTCCTGCAATATCAAGGCTGGACTTGTCCTTAATATCATTGGAATGTTTGGCCCAACAGTTGTTCCGTACTTTGCCATCAAGAGCATCAAAGTAACCCCAATTAGACTGCCGGCATCAATCATGTCCTTATGATTAGCAAGCTTAAGAAACTTGGGTCCTGAAAAGATTCCCATGATGAGCGCATAAAGCATTGGCAGCAGGACCACTTTGCCCGGGCCTATGGGAAACGAAAAAGCGCCGATCCACTCGGCTACGATCACAAGAATTAAAACCAATACATGGAGCTTCCAATTTTTGATCGCCTCAATCATACACCTATCCCCCTGTCTTAAATTGATCGTGCCTTTAAGTTGCCTGTATGAATTTGTTACAGGCAATTAAAGCAGATAAAGCTAAAAGTGCTGCTCCAAGCGGGAAGGCCTCTTCATCGGCCTTAAAGTACGGGCTGTGCCATGGATGTACGGCATCGATATCGGGGTTACCCACGCCAAGCCAGAAATAACACCCGGGGACCTTTTTTTGATATAATGCAAAATCCTCTCCTCCCATCGAAGGAGTTGGCAGGATGATGCCGTCTTCGCCGAATACTTTTTGAGCTGCCCACAAAGCTATCTTCGTTGCCTCCGGATGATTTACGACGGGAGGAAGATCTCTGCGATAGTTAAATTCGACCTTACACCCTAAGCTTGAGGCAGTATTTTCAACGGTTCTTTTCATCCAGCCTTCAATGGAATCGCGAAGGCCCTCATCAAAGGTACGCACTGTACCGGTAAGCTTCACCTCATCCGGTATGACGTTGTTGGCGATACCTCCGTTGATACTTCCAAAGCTAATGACAGCAGCCTTTTGGGGATCGACGTTTCTGCTTACGATAGTTTGCAGGTTCATAACTATAGAAGAAGCACATACTATAGGATCAATTACCCTATGGGGATAGGCAGCGTGTCCTCCCTGCCCTATAACGGTTATAAAGGTGGAGTCCACAGCTGCCATTAAAGGGCCCTCCTTTAATCCTACTTTGCCTACCGGTATCTCGGGATTGTTGTGCAAACCAAAGATCATGGAAACATTGGGGTTTTCGAGCACGCCATCATCGATCATGGCCTTTGCCCCTGCGTTTATCTCCTCTGCCGGCTGAAAGATAAATTTGACGCTTCCTTGAAGTTCATCTTTATGAGAAGCTAAAATTTTTGCAGCTCCTAAGGCGCAAGTGACGTGTATATCATGGCCGCAAGCGTGCATCACTCCATCGTTTTTAGAGGCATAAGAAAGGCCGGTCATCTCCTTTACAGGCAGCGCATCCATGTCCGCCCTAAGCGCGACGGTTGGGTTTTCTTTTGCCCCTTTCAGTAAGGCGACCACACCTGTTTTGCCCACATTTTCTTTTACTTCATAGCCCAATTCCTTCATATAAATGGCGATCTTCCTCGCAGTCTCGAACTCCTTAAAGCTAAGCTCGGGAAATTGATGGAAATCCCTTCGTAAAGCCCTTAGTTCCTCCGACATGGACTTGCTAAGTTTCATCACTTCATCTGAATACATGCCAATTCCTCCTTGGTTACTCTTTGCCTGCCCGCAAGGCAAGCTCAGCCTTGGTCATGTAAAGGGGATGTCTCAGGCATATATCACGCACCTCTCGTTTAAAGCCGTGGATATTCGATTCGTCCTCGTTTTCAAGCACCCTCACGACAAGTTCTGCCACCTCTTTGGTGTCGCATTCGTCAAAACCCCTGCTGGTGACGGCAGCAAGCCCTATGCGGATTCCGCTGGTGACCGTCGGCTTTTCGGGATCGTAAGGTATCATGTTTTTGTTGACTGTTATGCCTACCTCTTCGAGCTTTTTTTCAGCCTGAGCACCCGTCATCTTCTTGCTCCTGAGGTCTACAAGCATGAGGTGGTTGTCCGTGCCCCCTGAGACTATATCAAATCCGTTATTCTTTAATATATCTGCCATGACCCTGGCGTTTTTTACGACCTGGGCACCGTAAGCCTTGAACTCTTCCGTCATGGCCAGCTTAAACGTCAGTGCCTTGGCAGCGATTATCTGAGGGATGGGTCCTCCCTGGATCCCCGGGAAGATGGCCTTATCTATGCTTTGAGCAAATTCCTTTTTACACAGTATGTTTCCGCCGCGTGCTCCACGCAGCGTCTTAGTAGTGGTAAATGTGACGAAATCGGCGTAAGGAATTGGGGAAGGATGGACTCCGCCGGCAACAAGCCCAGCTATGTGGGCCATGTCCACCATGAGGTAAGCTCCAACCTTTTTTGCGATCTCAAAGAAGCGCTTGAAGTCTATGATCCTGGAGTAGGCGCTTGCTCCTGCGATTATTA
>NZ_CALETC010000292.1:0-1071 GCF_937920065.1 Acetomicrobium mobile | reverse complement strand
TACAGATTTATCTCTTACAATGCGAGCATGATATTCCACGTTTGCAGTAGTAGGTACTGTATCTATCAAAGAAGCAACGAACGATTGCCCTCCTAATCTATCGAGAAATCCTCGCTTTTTTGCCTCCTCGATAAAGGTCAATGGGTCCACCGCTTTGTCTTTTTTAAGCATCTCTGAAATAATTTCGTATGACAGCTGATGCATGGCATCGTAGAAATCATCTTTTCGCAACGTCTCAACCACATATAAAGCAGCATCTTTATCAAGCAAGCAAGATCCCAACACAGCCCTTTCGGCATCGAGATTATGTGGCATTACCCTATCAATTTCTTGGTTCAAGCTCCTTGCGCCTCCACCTTTAGCTTCATTTCTACCTCAACATTTGTGTGAAGTTTTATCTTTAGGGGATAAAGACCCAGTTCTTTAATGGGTTCTTCCATCTTGATGAGCCTTTTATCCACTTCTACTCCCAACTGTTCCAATATAGCCTCGCTGATGTGGGCATTAGTGACACTTCCAAATAACTTTCCCTTTTCCCCTGCGCTAACACGTATAGTTACTTGCTTACCTTGAAGTAGTTTGGATTTTTCGCGTGCCTCCTCTTCCATTCTTTGTGCTCGTCTCTCCTCGATTTTTTTAATTTCCTCTAGCCGTTTAATTTTACCGGGCGTTGCTTCCTCAGCTAGACCTCGAGGTATCAAATAGTTTCTTGCATAACCATCGGCAACCTTAACGAGATCCCCTCTCTTTCCCAATTTATCAACATCCTGCTTCAAAATTACCAGCAAATCAGATCACCTCCGAAATTTTGACCTAAGATCCACTAAAATGTCTAAAAAACCTAACATTATCACAACCATAGAGAGTATGGGGACAAATATGACCATTACAACGACTAAAATACCAACCCATCTTTTCATGTTCTGTTTCAATAATTTCGATAATAAATACCAAACAGTCGCCAACCCTTGAATTAAGAAAAGCATCATTGAAATAACCTTTAAGTTCAAGCCCACCACATATAGCACACCAATATTATTACCGCTGCGGCCAAAAAAAGAAAGAACAAGG
>NZ_CALETC010000291.1:0-4019 GCF_937920065.1 Acetomicrobium mobile | reverse complement strand
ATGTCACTTTTAGGTGTAAGCTATTGTAATAGAATTAATCAAGGAGGGTTATTTCATGGATCTCATTCATTTCATCGATCCGGAGCTCGCCGCTGCAATAGAAGGGGAAAAGGAACGGCAAAACCTGACGATTGAGCTCATCGCCTCAGAAAACTTCGTGCCCGAAGTTATACTTGAAGCTCAGGGGTCATTGTTGACCAACAAGTACGCCGAGGGTTACCCCGGCAGGCGTTATCACGGAGGATGTCAATTTATAGACATCGTAGAAAGCCTAGCGATCGAGCGTGCCAAAAAGCTGTTTGGTGCTGAGCATGCCAACGTACAGCCCCATTCGGGCGTCAACGCAAACCTTGCAGTATTCATGGCAGTGCTTAATCCCGGCGATAAAATACTTGGCATGAACCTAAGCCACGGAGGACATCTGTCTCATGGAGCTTCCGTCAGCATTTCAGGTAAGTTTTTTGAGTCCCATAGCTACGGTGTAGACAAAGAAACTGGGTTAATAAATTATGACGAAGTAGAACGTATCGCCTGCGAGGTAAAACCAAAGCTAATAATCGCAGGAGCAAGCGCCTACTCCAGGATCATAGACTTCAAGCGCTTCTCGCAAATCGCAAACAAAGTAGGAGCTTATCTCATGGTCGATATGGCCCATATAGCAGGTTTAGTCGCTGCGGGAGCCCATCCTTCCCCGGTCCCTTACGCCGATTTCGTAACCTTTACTACCACCAAGACCCTACGTGGAGCCCGTGGGGGAAATATACTATGCAAAAAAGAATTCGCCGAAAGTATCGATAAGGCCATCTTCCCGGGGATCCAGGGAGGACCCATCCCTCAGATAATCGCCGCCAAGGCGCTCACCTTCAAACTGGCAATGACCGACGAATTTAAAGCCTACGGTGCCCAGGTCGTCAAAAACGCCAAAGTCATGGCAGAAGTTCTAAAATGTAACGGATTTGATATAGTCTCAGGAGGTACAGATAATCACCTAATGCTGGTTGACCTTAGAAGCAAGAAAATGACGGGCGCTCAGGCTGAGAGCAAGCTCGAAGAAGTGGGCGTAACAGTCAACAAAAACATGATACCCTATGACCCAGAAAAGCCAACTGTCACGAGCGGGATTCGCATAGGCCTTGCCGCCGTCACCAGCAGAGGATTTGACGAAGATGACACCAAAAGGGTGGCCAACCTCGTCGCAAAAGTGCTAGATAACGAAGATGAGCTACAACTCGCACGCTTTAAGCGAGAAGTACGCGAGTTGTGCATGGCCCATCCAATTTACATGACCAAAACGGAACTTGCCTCGCGATCGGACAACTTGCCATAAAGGGGGTAGTTAAAATGTACGCTGATGAAGTGTTGAGCTTCAGCAAGTCCTTGTCGGAGGAACTAAAAAATTTACGAAGGGATTTTCATCAATATCCCGAGCTCAGCTTCAAGGAATTCGAGACGGCAAGAAAGATTGCAATTTACATGAAAGAGTTGGGCTGCGAAGTCGAAGAAAATGTGGGGAAAACTGGCGTGGTCGCACTATTAAAAGGGGCATACGACGGCCCCACCATTGCCATCAGGGCAGATATTGACGCATTACCCGTAAAAGAAATGACCGGTCTTCCTTACGCCTCGAAAAACGAAGGAGTCATGCATGCCTGCGGTCATGACATACACACAACATGCGCCCTTGGAGCTGCGAAAATTTTAGCTTCACTTAAAGATGAACTTCAAGGAAGCGTCAAGTTCATCTTTCAGCCGGCAGAGGAGATAAACCTTGGAGCAAAGGCCATGATCGAAGAAGGTGTGCTAGAAAACCCCGATGTTTCGATGATCTTTGGTTTGCATAATAACCCCGAAATACCGATAGGCAAGGTAGGGGTAAAGGAAGGCCCCTTGATGGCGGCTGTCGATTCTACATTTATAACCGTCATGGGAAAGGGGGGACACGCTGCATACCCTCATCGTGTAATTGATCCCATAGTGTGCACTTCTTCAATAGTCATGAACTTGCAAACGATCGTGAGCAGAAACGTCGATCCTCAAAAGGCCGCAGTGATCAGCTTTGGCAGCATCAGTGGCGGCATGGCAAATAATGTCATACCCGATGAAGTGAAGTTACTCGGCACGGTTCGCACCTTCGATGAGGATCTGCGCGATTCAATCGAAAATTGGATGAAAAGGACCGTGGAAAATACAGCCTCAAGCCTAGGATGCCAAGTTGAGCTAAACTACCGCAGAGACCTTCCTGCCCTTATAAATCATCCGGAGGCGACGAAGATAGCCATGAAAGCAGCCCTGGAAATCTTTGACGAAGACAGCATCGTTGTGCCAATTCCTTCGATGGGAGGTGAAGATTTCGCATTATATCAAAAAAGGGTCCCGGGGTGTTACTTCTGGCTGGGTGTGGGCAACCCCGATATCGATGCTGTACATCCGTGGCACAGTCCGCATTTTAAGGCAGACGAAGAAGCCCTTCCGCTAGGGGCAGCACTTTTAGCTTTAACTGCCTTGATTGCTTGCGAATCTAACGAAAGCTGTAATACAAAATAACTACATTGACATAATTGGTATGTCTAAAGCGCGAGAGGAGGCATTAACATGATTGAAGCTATTAAAAATTGGAAGCTTCATATCTTAGTTTTAATTTTCGTCATTATAGCTGAATGGATTGGCGCCTTTTCCTTTCCCATCGGACCAGGCACGGTGGTTTTGCTGCCGATGCTTTATGCACTTATAATGGGAATTCTTTCGGGGCCCAAATTTTTGAGGCTCGCCAGCCAAAAGGACATGGTCGATGCCGGCAGTTTAGTTGGAGTTACTTTAATGCTTTTGATGGCAAAGTACGGAACGACGGTAGGACCAAACATTCCAATGATATTAAGAACGAGTCCTGCATTGATATTGCAGGAATTTGGCAATCTCGGCACGGTCATCATTGGTGTACCCGTGGCGGTGTACCTAGGACTCAAGCGAGAAACCATAGGGGCAGCTCATTCGATCGCAAGAGAACCTAACGTGGCTTTAATAGGCGACATCTATGGTTTGGACACCCCAGAAGGCCGAGGAGTCATGGGTGTTTACATATGCGGTACGGTGTTTGGGACGATTTTTTTCGGTCTCATGGCGACCTTTGCGGCAGCGTTGGGAATTTTTCATCCCCTTGCATTAGCCATGGCTTCCGGAGTGGGAAGCGCAAGCATGATGACCGCTTCTGTTGGCGCTTTAAGCGCAATGTTCCCCGACATGGCCGATAAGATCCAAGCTCTGGGGGCGGCAAGCAACATGCTCACCGGCTTAGATGGCGTTTACATGTCCCTGTGGATGGCCTTGCCGATGACGGAATGGCTGTACAGGAAATTTTACCGCTTAAAATATGGGACTCAGCCGAGCCAAACTGCAGCAGGGGAGGCGTAACTCATGAAGACCATGGAAGTTCTCGCAGTACTTATTATAATTGGCGCCATTACTTTGGTTGGCAACCTGGTTGGTGCAAATATCCCGATGATCGATGCCATCCCCGGCATGATCTTTTTAATCGCTATCAGCATTATTGGGGTAATATGTGCGAAAGTCATTCCGGTTAAAATTCCGGCTGTAGCCTACGTCGTCACAATCGGATGCATAGTAACCATTCCTGGATTCCCGGGTGCGACAATTTTTAATGCCTGGGCACAAAAAGTTAACTTTTTGGCTCTCACTACACCAATTCTAGCCTATGCCGGTATCTCAATTGGGAAAGACCTTGGCATGCTTAAAAAGACGGGATGGAGGATCTTGATCGTCTCCTGCATAGTTTTCATTGGCACCTACATAGGTTCAACGATCATCGCGCAATTAATCTTGAAGCTCATTGGAGAAATTTAAATACCTACTTTTTTCGATTTGAGGGTTAAGAAGACTATTTAATCTTCGTAACATTTTGTAAAAAGAAGTTAAGGGGCCTTCGTCATTTAAGACGAGGGCCCTAGCTGATAAGACACATTCAAGGCATTGATAGTTTCGCTCACGTTTTAGGTGAGGTAACT
>NZ_CALETC010000290.1:0-2169 GCF_937920065.1 Acetomicrobium mobile | reverse complement strand
TCTATGAGTCCACAGATCATCACCATTCCTACTTCATATTTTACTGAGCGTCATCCACTAATAAACGCCCTGACAACATGGCTTGATCAAACCAATTGTCTATTTCCTGCTCTTTGGTCATCGACGTAAAAGGCTTTTCAGTAAGTATACGCTTTATACAGGCGATCGTTAATTTGCTAATCTTTCCAACATCCGCATCGGTCACCTCATAGTGGCCAGAGTGAACGATTTCTGACCTTATATCATACAAATCTCTGACTTCCTTTTTGATTTCTGTTCGCTTTTCCAGCGTTTCTCCAGCCAAAAGCGCCGTACGCATTCTCAATTTATATGCAATTTCCTTATTTTCCTGCCTTCCCAGCATTATGGTCTCAAGAGCGATCGCGTAATGGAGGAATGCCTCTTCGGGGCGTTGTTGCAGTTTTACTGCAGCTCGGCCTGCCCATTGAACGGATGCCAATATTCGCTCCTCGATTTGGCTTCGGTCATCTTTTGCAAGGATTTCATTTATACGATAAAAACCTACCTTTTCTGCTCTGGATGGTTCTATATCCTTTAAAGACAAAAGGGCAAAAGGCCCTATGCGCCTGGGTAATTGGTAATAAGAATGCTGATGAGTTTCAAAAGCTAATAAAACTTCTCTCGTAGGCTGGAGTTCCCCTACAAAATATATCTGGGCGCCAAGGTCAGGTCCGCTATAGAAATTGATCACGTCCATGGTTAAACGCAATTCGCGCCGTGCCGCAGAGCAAGCGGCTTCTCCGTCACAAGCGCATACTTCTACCGTTGCTATTGGATGATTAAAAAAATATCTTTTAATAAAATCCTCAAAATCGGTTTTCAAAAATTCTTTTGTTTCTAGAGGTTCCGTCCTGGAATCGACGATGGCATTATGCTTATCTTTCAATTTTTCTAAGTTATGTTCATCGGCTATCCAAAACTCAACTTTTCCAAATTTATATGGCAGATCTTCTGGCGCCACCCCACCAATGCGCATATGAACCTTCCAATGCGTTGGGGAAGTAATAAGCTTGTCTCTCAGTTTATTTATAGACTCACCTAAGCGATCCTTAAATGGTTTATCAGGCCTCTTGTGATTGATATCCAATGCATGCAAGATCGCTTCTTGGATAAACAGTTCAACAGCTTTTTTGCTGTGCTGTTTGTATATATCGACAGAATAAGATTTCCTTTTATATTTAGAAAAATAAAGTTCATTTAGACATTCCCGATATTTATCCATATATCTCAAAAATATCCCAATCTCAGAAGGCTCTAACTTCCGTTTGCTGAGGTCTCCCTTTTCTTCAAGGCTTGTTATAAAGCTCTCGAGCTCGTCTAAGGCATCTTCCATTGTCATGACTTGCCCTCCCAGTAAAAATATTATATAGCTGACAAATGACTAAAAATTGTAACAGCACGATTAATTATTAATATTACATTAATTGTAACAAGGTTAACTCCCTTTGCACACCAACCCCAGCTCTTTAAGCCTTATCTCCATGGCCTGCATGGAGACCAAATAGCGGCGGGCAAGGGCCCTTAGGCTGTATCTGTGCGCCTCGCGGGCCAGGAGCTTTTTGGGCATCAAAAACTCCGCGGCGAAGGCATTGGCCGCGCGCTCCTGCCTGGGGTCGCGCTTTATCATGCCGCCTCCGCTCTCGGAAAAGGAAAGCGAGTTGTGCCCAAGCAGGTAGTGGCCTATCTCGTGTGCCACGGAAAACCGCCTCCGGCACAGCGGACGGCTTGAGTTTACCGCTATGACGGGCTTACCGGGCGGAACGTGGATCAGCATTGCGTCGATGCTGTCCGCCATGCCCCGTATCACCTCGATGCCGAGCTTCCTCAGTGCCAATAAAACGACATCTTCATCGCAAGGCGCGCCGACCTCCTCCAAAAGCCGACGCGCCGCTATTGATGGATCCATAGCAGCGCCTCCTGTATGTGAAGTTGGATATTTTTACTCTTCCATGCGCTCCCTGACGCTTTTCAGCGCGTATGAGATTGTGTTTATGATGAACTTCTTGTCCGCGGGCGAGAGCTTGTCCCAGCTTTCCATGACGCTTCGCAGGTTTGCCACGGCCTCTGCGTCCCGCTCCATGAGGATGGCAAGCAGCTTTTCGAGCTCTGCCGTGTACTCGTCAGCTTCTTTCGACATCTCCTCTTCCG
>NZ_CALETC010000289.1:0-2163 GCF_937920065.1 Acetomicrobium mobile | reverse complement strand
TCCTCCATAAAACCTTCTATTTTTTAGCTAGACCCTGATCGCCAAAAAAAGGCCTTAAAATTTTCTTGCACTTTTTATGCCAGGTCCGTGCATTTGCTTGCGAACTTCTGTTGCTCTCTACGAAATCCTAAATCCTGTAGGCAAGGCCTAAATACCGATCATTTTCCCTTGGGAAGCTTATAAAATGATCTCGATATTTCGACACTTACCGAAATATTGTTCCACCTCACCAATGTACTCCTCGAACCCTTGACGTCCCATAAGGGAATAAATGTAACGCTTTCCTTGTTCGACGCCGGGTTGATCAAAGGGATTTACATCCATTAAAAGTCCCACAAGAGCCGTTAAATATTCATAGAAAAATATCAGAGCGCCGATATATCTTTCGGAGACCTCCGGTATGCTCAAATACACGACAGGCTTTCCTGCCTTGATCAAAGCAGATGTTGTTGATCGAGCTTCTACGCTCAAAAGCTCCCCCATGGTTTTACCAAATAGAAACTCGAAGTCCTTTAATGCATCATCATCGATATTGTCAGGCAGCTTGAAATAAGGCCTATTTTTAACATCAATGATAGTGATGAGCTTATCGTCGGGACCTTCCATATAAAGCTGAAGTTGAGAATGTTGGTCAATAGCGCCCAAGGCTCGAACGGGCGTGGTGCCCAACCCATTTTTTCCTAAACTTTCCCCCCAAAGCTGAGCAAACCACTCCGCAAAAGCAGAAAGGCAGTCTCCATAAGGCATCATTACAGACATGTTCCGCCCAGCTCTTGCGTGAAGTACATTTAGTCCGGCCAATACCCACGCAGGATTTTCCCACAAGTAGTTTCGCATTACGAGCCTTTGATCAATCTCTCTTGCACCCTGAAGCAATCTTTCTATGTCAATGCCTAGTGCCGCAGCGGTCGCAAGGCCTACTGAAGATAATACAGAATATCTCCCTCCCACGCTTTCGGGGATCTCCAAACTCCTGCACCCGCGCGCCCTAACGAATTTCCGCAAACTACCTCTTCTAGAATCGGTTATTACCAAAAAGTGTTCAGGAGCTTTGGTGCCAAGATTTTCTTTCGCTCTTTGCCACGTCCAAAGGAAGTGTGCGATGGTTTCTGTAGTGCTGCCGGATTTGCTGACCACGACAAAGACGGTCCTTGGCAAATCAAGCCTGTTTAACATTGCAGCTGCGGTTATAGGGTCCGAATTTTCCAATAGATAAAATCTTGGCCCTTTCCTTAAAGGCATCTCAAGTTCGTTATAAAAAGGGGGGAGGAGCGCATTTACGAGCATCCTGTTGCCTAAAGCAGAGCCTCCTATACCTATTTGAACGATTGTATCAAACTTGGAGAGCCAACGACCTATATCAATTATCTCCGTCAGGTCCTGATAGGGCAAGTTAATCCACCCAAATCCTTCTGCATCATCTCTGCCTTTTTTACGCAAAAAAACATCCGTCTCTTCGATTTTTTGAGACAAACTGTCAATGTTTTCAACTTTGACCGGATGCTTTCCGCTCGCAAAGGCACCACCCACGCTCACGCTTAAAAGCTCATCCAACGCGCACCCCCCCTTCGAGCTTCGTGTTAATCTAACAAGTCATTTTCTTTCAAAAGCTCATTGATAGCATCAGGATCATAGCCAACAGCGAATTTATCGCCAACAAAGGTAACGGGTACCCCCATCTGGCCGGTTTGCCTTACCATTTCCATAGCCGCTGCCCTATCTTTGCTGACATCTATCTCCTCATAATCTACTCCCAGTTCCTGTAAATATTCTTTAACCTTTGTGCACCAGGGGCATGTAGGCGTGCTATAAACTTTGACTTTCATAATTTACACCTTCCTCGAAAATATTAAATTAGGCATGCCAAACATAGACGGAGAAACTATACCATAATACGAATAAAAGCGCAACGACTCTGCTACGCCAGGTCAGTGTAAAATATTTGTAAGGTTATTGGATAAGCACCACCGGTTTAATGAGATCTCTTGGTTTATCTTTCATTAGCATAAAGACCTATTTGATGCGGTCGAAACTTATTTTTAACGCCAATGCCAGAGTATCGGGATTGCAACCAGCGATAATAGCCACGTCAACACCTGCCAAAAATTTTCTATCAAAAAGAGTCCACGTCTTTTAAATAAAATTCGGTAGTATTATACTATC
>NZ_CALETC010000288.1:0-1626 GCF_937920065.1 Acetomicrobium mobile | reverse complement strand
TCACTCAGCTGGACTATGGAGAGGCTGAAGTTATTGCCTTGGCTCTTGAGATGGGAGCCAGATTAGTTTTACTTGACGAAAAGGAGGCCCGAGAGTTCGCTAGGAAACTGGGCTTAAAAGTCCTAGGGACAATAGGTTTACTAATATGGGCCAAAAAAGAAGGGATTATTGATAATCTTAAAGTATATCTGGATGCCTTGCAGATGAAAGCTGGGTTTAGGGTAAGTCAACAACTTTATAAGCAAGTTTTAAAAGAGGTTAACGAAGAAATGTAGATTATAGGAAACAATGGGTCAATTAATTGTACGGTTACGTCTTGTAGCGCTTGACGATACATTATCGTACTCGTCCAAGAGACAATTGTGAAGCCCTATCACGGGAAGACGGATATCAATGATCATCGTCATGTCCCCATTATTCCCTTTAATATTTGATGGAGTATAGATAGTTTTCTTGGCTGGCCATGGTATATTTGTTATGCCAGACTGAACAGACTTTGCGAGAATGGGGGAGGATGCCTGTGAACCTGGCTCAGGCTTTTATCGGCTTAAGTCCTGTAGTGCAGGCGTTATTGGCGACGCTTTTTACCTGGGGTGTTACGGCCCTTGGTGCTGCGGCGGTATTTTTGACCAAAGAGGTTAGCAAAAAACTGCTTGACAGCATGCTTGCCTTCGCCGGGGGCGTCATGATAGCGGCAAGCTACTGGTCCTTGCTTGCGCCCGCCATCGAGATGTCCGAGGGCAAGGGCATTCCGTCGTGGATTCCGCCTGCCGTAGGTTTTTTGGCCGGCGGAATCTTCATGCGGGCCATCGATATGGTCCTTCCTCACCTTCACATAGGGTTGGAAAGGTCCGATGCCGAGGGAATCCAGACATCGTGGCGGCGCAGCACCTTGCTGGTGCTTGCCATAACTCTTCATAACATCCCCGAAGGCCTGGCCGTTGGCGTCGCCTTTGGAGCGCTCGCCTACGGGCTGCCAACGGCATCGCTGGCCGGAGCCGTATCTTTGGCGTTGGGCATCGGCCTTCAGAATTTCCCTGAAGGATTTGCCGTATCCATGCCCTTGCGCCGCGAGGGCGTTTCCCCCAGAAAATGCTTTATGATGGGTCAAATGTCGGCGGTGGTCGAACCCATCGCAGGCGTCATAGGCGCCTGGGCCGTCATGATCGCCCAGCCCATACTTCCCTACGCGCTTGCCTTTGCAGCGGGAGCGATGATATTCGTGGTGGTCGAAGAGGTCATCCCCGAAGCACAGCGCAGCGGTGAAACCAACATCACCACCATGGCTGCCATGCTTGGCTTTACCATAATGATGATCTTGGATGTGGCGCTGGGGTAATGGTAAATCTTTATTAAGATTGCCTATAATAGCGTTTTTAGGGTAAAAATATGAGGTTTACAGCGGTTATAACAAAAGAAGGAAAATGGTACATTGCCCATTGCGTTGAGCTGGGGGTTGTTAGCCAAGGAAGGACTATAGAGGAAGCTCAAGCGAACCTAAAGGAAGCTGTGGAGTTATGTATAGAAAACTTTGGGCGTGAGGATTTGCCGGAAAGTAGTTGTGAAGTGATACTATATCCCTTTGAGGTTGCTATGGGCGAGTAAACTGCCGGTTCTGTCTGGAGA
>NZ_CALETC010000287.1:0-3148 GCF_937920065.1 Acetomicrobium mobile | reverse complement strand
CAGTCCATGTTGTACAATACATAAAGGATTTTTATTTAAGGAGGCGCCCCCTTTGAGCAATACCACTGAAGCCTTGAACATAAAAAAATTGATTCAAGACAACAATTACGATGAAGCTCTGAGCGAGACAAAAAAAGCTCTGGACGTGGCACTAAGAGAGCTTGGCGATAATCATCCTGATCTGGTTCAATATTTGGACCTTTTAGCCGAAATTCATAAAGCAAACGGCAACCCGAGGGGTGCAAAAAAGATTTACAAAAAAGCTCTAAGGCTTTGGATGAACGCCTTCCTTCCCAAGGATAATTATAGGTATTTCCTGGCCGATCTTTTTCCGATGTTTTTTAAACCACAAGCCCTGCAACCGCGGTTTAAACCCGACAAGATAATAGCGCTAAGACCCGAGCTTTTGATCCACAGCGGCAGCAAAAGAGAAGCTTATATACATCCACAGGACCCAAATTTATGCATAAAAGTTGATAGGCTTTGGAGGAGGGGTTACCGCATTTCTCCAAGGAAGCGACTTAAAAGACTTCTAATGCCCTGGCTCATAGATTTTTGGTCTAACCGAGAAGAGGCAAGGGTCTATCGCTCTGTGGCACTTAAAATTGGCGAAGAATTTTTTGAACACGCGCCCAGATGTTACGGAATCGTGATGACCAACTTAGGACCCGGGCTGGTCGTCGAGCGCGTTAGTGACGAGGATGGCTCATTTTCACAACCCATTGACGTTTACGTAAAAAATAACCCCGGCAAGCTGAAACACGCCCTGGACCTTTTGGAAGACCTTTACGATTTTCTAATCAAACACGACCTTGTGATATACGACTGGGCCAACCCTTCTAATTTCCTCGTGCGCAAAAATTCAATTAGGGGCGATAAAATAGTCGTCGTGGACTGGAAGACGGAAGGAACGGCAGACAAAGACCTGCCATGGCGCGACATCTTTCCTGCTTTGGCCCGAAAAAAGATGACCTTTGAGTACAATTGCCTGCGCGAAAATATAGCACGTCTGGGCTCCACGGATTAACCTTTTAAGCGGCCTTATTTATAAAAAGGGTGACATATCTCATGGTCAATGAGAATAAGGTGTTAATGCTCAATGAAGCAGAAAAGGCGTGGCTCGAAGAGCTTGCTTCTGCGTGGGGAGTAAAGCTCATTTTTAGGGAATATCTGGGCGCCGATATGTTCGCCCGAATCACCATAAGCTCTGAGGGAGATGCCTGGGTGGAGATTCTTCAAAGCTTCGACCCCGAAGATTACTACAGCCAATGGGGAAACCGCGACATCGCACCGCCTGAACTTTTCAGGTTCCTGCTTCTTCACGAGATCGCTCACGTACAGTTAAAACACGAAAAAGAAAAGATCCCAAACTACGTGCGTACCAAAGAAGATTGGCAAGAGGTCATCCGAAAACGAGAGGCAAAAGCCGACCTTTGGGCTAAAAGACGACTCAGGGACCCCTGGCCCAGGGAGGACGAAAAAGGAAAGTGCCTCATCGGCTGCAGCGGGTGGTCTTACGAATCGTGGAACGGAAGTTACTATCCGCCGGACCTAAGGGCCAGTGAAAGGCTTTCTTATTACGCCAAAGATTTCCCGACCGTTGAAATAAACATGTCCTTTTACCGCACCCCTTTTGAAAACCTGCTTCGGTCCTGGGCTAAAAAGGTCCCTCCCCGCTTTTATTTCGCCGCTAAGGGCTCAAGGAGGATAACCCATTACCGGCGCCTTAAAGATTGCAGGGAGGAAGTAAGAAATTTCTTCGAGAGATTTGCCCTGCTGCCCCAGCTTTCATGCGTTTTGTGGCAGCTTCCGCCTTCACTTAAATATGACGCTTCATTGCTGGACGAATTCTGCCGCCTTTTGCCCAGCCACCATAGGCAAGCAATTGAATTCAGGCACCTTTCCTGGTGGGATAAGCTCAACGAAACTGCGGAAATTTTATCCAAACACGAGATAGCCTTCGTTGGGATAAGCCGCACGGGTTTTCCCGACGGCGCCCCCGTGACGGCAGAGTTTTGCTATTTCCGTTTCCACGGGTTAGGCAAAAATACTTACCTGTGGGATTACAGCGAAGAAGAACTCCTGCCTTGGGCGCAGCGTATAAAGACGTTACTTGAAAAAGGCATCGACGTTTACGCCTACTTCAATAACGACTTCGAAGCCCTGGCGGTCAAAAACGCCAAAAAACTTTCAGAAATGGTGAAATTGCTTTAATCGGGCTAAATGGGCAAGAATCCTTAATTTACCGCGATGCCGACGCTTTAAGGGCTAAAAATGACCCCACAAGCACGAGGACCCCTCCGAAGTACTGAGTGATGCTGAGATATTCCTTAAAGATTAAAAGAGACAGGACAACAGTTACAAGGGGTTCTGCCATGCTTAAGATCGCGGCTATTGACGGAGAGGTCAGCTCAACTCCGAGGAAGAAAGCAAGAAAACCGAAAAGGGAAACAAAAGCGACGAAGCATAGCAATATCCACGTTGAACTTGCATTTGGAAGGGCCAAACCACGGGCGACCGACCCTAAAATGAGAAAGGAAATGGCAGAAAAGAAACAGACGTACGCTACGACTACCTGATAGGGCACATCTTTTATGATGAAGTTTCCGTAAAGGATATAAGACGTATAAGACAAAGCCCCTAGACCGGCAAGCAAGACTCCCTTAATGCTGACTGAGATCGCAGTTTTTCCGGAAAGAAATATAAGGCCCACGAAAGACACCACTATAGAAAGAACGAGAGTCATCGAGAGATATTCTTTATTGATATAAGAAGAACCCACAGAAACCAAGGCGGGATATGAATAAAAAATAAGGGCAGCCATGGACGCCGGGATGTATTTAAAACTCGAAAAATAACTAAAACTCGTGAGGGTAAAGAGGACCCCTCCAAGTACGAATAATTGAAAAAGTTTTTTCTTGCCCACCATCAACGCAGCTTCTCCCCTTCGCAAATAAAGCAAGCAGAAAAGAGCAACAGATGCAATAGTAAATCGCACCAAGTGAAAAGACATAACGCTGACATCTTTCTTATAGGCAAACACAGCAAGGATAGGGATAAATCCGTATAAGAAAGCGGACAAAAGGACAAAAAAAGCACCCTTATAGCGACTGGTCACGTCCTTCATCGACAGTAAACCTCATTTGTT
>NZ_CALETC010000286.1:0-2042 GCF_937920065.1 Acetomicrobium mobile | reverse complement strand
CACGAGATGCGTAAGACGTCCTCTCGTATAAGACCTCTCCAAAGCCATACTCGCCCTCTTCTATCGTCTCCGTTATCCCGAATAGTAAGGAAGGATACTCGGCTACGAACTTCGGTTCGTCAGGTGTAGCAATAAAACCCCCTAAACCGCCACCATAGCTCATCGGTATTCCCAGAGGCTGCACATCACCGCAAGCAAAATCTGCACCATAACGAGCAGGCGCTTCTAACACGCCAAGAGAAATTGGATCAACGCCTACCGACAACAATGCTCCCTTTGAATGAAGCAGATCTGCTATCTCTTGCCCTTGCCTTTCTATAACCCCAAAAAAATTAGGATTTTCCATATAAAGGACACAAACATCATCTGAAAGTTTGTCTTTTAAGTCATTTAAGTCAAGCAATCCGCTTTTCGGATCGTAGTTAACAAGCTCTATATCGGGGGCCGCAGAACATGCGTAATCTTTGATGCAGGACAACCTCTCGGGGCTTATGGATTTAGCCACCAGGGCTTTGCTCCTTCCCGTCATGCGCGAAGCCATCCTCACCGTAGTGGCGCAGGCCATAGCCCAATCATAAGTCGGGGTGTTTACCATATCCATATCCACAAGCTCCCCTATGCAACTTGCATACTCAAATTGTGCCTGAAATTTACCGTGATCGGCAAAGGCCTCTCCCACGTAGGCAGACAAAAACTCGTCCCTTTCCATTATGGTCTTACATACCGCAGGAACGTAATGCTGCCAGCAGCCACCGCCCAGGTAGTTTTTGTATTCCTCACAATTTTTGTTTTTGGAAAGAAGCTCTGTGACGTGTTTTTTAAGTTCGTATTCTGAAAGGATCGCTTTGGGAATGTTAAGCGGTCTTCTAAGCCGCAAATGTTCGGGGATTTGACCGAAAATATCTTCCGCACTTTCGATCCCTATTTCCTTTAACAATTCTTCTTTGATCTCTGGAACGGAATTGGGAATGTAGGGATGAGCAACTTTTTTTCCCTTCTCTTCCATGACCATATCCCTCCCAATTTTTAATTAATTTTATAACGCTTACACCTAATCATCGCACCTCATGGCATCACCTCTTTTTCTTCGGTAACCAAGCTTAAATACATCTCCTTCTCCTTTAACAAAATTCCGTATTTAATTAAATTTTTGATGGATTGCCTTATTTCTTCTTCGGATTTAACGATTTCCACTTCCTTAAGCCTTTGAGCAATCCCCTGCAAGGTCACAGGCTCACTGGAAGCTTTACAAACCGCCATGGTCAAAGGATCAAGCCTTATGTGCCACTCGTCGATGCCGGATCTTCTGTCTATTACCAAGTCTTGCCTGTAATACAAAGCACTTTTGGGGTAAATTTCTTTCCAAAAAAATATGTTTTCTTGAAGATGACATGTGTAATCTTTGACATTTTGTGGGGTTTGAAATTTGAAGGTAAAAAATGAGGCAAAATTATCTATGACTTCCTCGTTAAAGGGATAAACAAATCGGTAGGAAGGGTAAGGTTTTATTGCTCTTATGCCGTGTTCGTAAGGGTTTTCAAAGCAGGGGCTAAAGCGATCAAGCCTAAAGGGTCCTGCATAATTGGGAGGATGCAAATGAGTGAGCAAAGGTATCAGGTTTGCCATATTCTCATACGAGCTTTCCGGTTCCTTCGGGAAACCCCACAAGAAGTTCCATATCGGCTTTACTCCCGCTTCGCGACAATTTTTGAGAAATGTTATATTCTGAAGCCCGTTAACGCCTTTGCCTATTATGGAAAGCACATTTGAACTAAGTGATTCAATGCCAACCTCGAGCCTTTTCAACCCGCAGGCCGCCAATTTCTCGAGCATTTTCACATCTATATCAGGCCTAACTTGAAGGTAAACTATTTCAGGTTTTCTCTCTAGAGTGGAAAGCGCCTCAATCAACGCTTCAAGCGTTCTTTCGTCAACTGATTCATCGCTAGCAGATAAAGCAAAGGCTGGATATTTATTCACAATTTTCCTTAATTCCGTGACTATTCGTTCATGGTTTTTCTTTCTAAAGATGAGAGTTTCGC
>NZ_CALETC010000285.1:0-11867 GCF_937920065.1 Acetomicrobium mobile | reverse complement strand
AACGAAGCAAACAAAAAGGATCAAATATTTAAAACCTACTAAAAAAGTCGCATAACTCTCCCTTCTCCGTCCTAATCGATAAGGCATAATAACCTTCGCGCATTTAATTAAAGCGGGATACTGTACCCGCTCACTCGCAAAACAGTTCCTACGACAAAACTCTTGAGCAAAGTTGGGGAAGGAAGAAGCACGTCAAATACAATTACACTGTCAAAGGTAGGCGTAAAAAGCAGACACTGGGGAATCTTAGTTCGCCAAAGCATCGAGGACACTCTGAACGCACTCCCGGACGTGGAAGCAGATAATTGGCTAACATCTGCCGCCACTAGCACTAGAAGGAAAGGAGGCCAGAATATATATTAGTCTGCACCACCTGGAGGGCTTTTAAAGGAGACACAGCTTTTCATTGACAATGAATGTCCCGAACACAAAAGTAACCACGGTTATTTTAAAACAATGCTATGAGGTTGTTCGTCATTGTTAGATAAGTTTCAACTAATTATCAAAATTCAAAAGTACTTTTAAATGGTTTTCTGGACTGTTCGTTAAATCAAAGAACGCTTGTGCACTCTTCTCAAGGGGGTACACATCAGTCACAATTCGATCTATATTTAATCTCTTTTCGTTAACCAAGTTGATAAGATGCTTAAACTCGGCAGATAAACTATTTCTTGATCCATAAATATTTAATTCCTTTTTCACCAATATAGATTGATTAAAACTTACTTCCTTCGTGCCGTTTCCTATAAGCACTACCTTCCCACTAAAAGAAACTACATTAACTGCATTTAAAAAACTTTGCGGTAAGCCTACGGCTTCTACTACCGTATCCATTCCATTACCCTTTGTAATTTCGTTTATTTTCTCGTCAAGGTTAATTTCTGTTAAATTTAATATATCACTTGCTCCAAGTTCACGAGCAATTTCTAGTCTAGACTGAAGTAAATCAGCAATGTACACTTGAGCACCCTTTAAAAGTGCCGAAAGCATGGCGAAAATACCAATAGCTCCTGCTCCCAACACTAATACTTTTTCGCCTTCTTTTATATCGGCTCGATTCACAGCATGAAAACCTATACCAAAAGGCTCAACTAGAGCCAAAGTCTTTGCATTCAATCCCTTGCTTGGGAAAATACGGTGAATGGGCATTATTATATACTGCGCAAAAGACCCATCACGTTGAACTCCCATTGTCTCGTTATCTATACAACAATTAACCCTCCCTCTTTTGCAAGGATAACAAGCGCCGCAATTAAAGTATGGATTTGCTGTTACCAACATGCCTTCCTTTAACCCCAATTCGTTATCTTGAATGGAAATAATTTCCGCTGAAAATTCATGTCCTGGAACCCTCGGATATGTTGCGAAAGGTTGATTCCCCCTATACACAGCTACATCTGATCCACAAATTCCACAATATTTGACTTTTAATAAGGCTTCACCTTTATTTGGTCGAGGAATCGGCCTTTCCAATATCTGAATTTCACCTGGACGATCAACTAGGACCACTTTCATCATATGTTCCATAGTTTAAGCCTCCCAGAAACTCTCAAATATTCAAGTTTAGTTACAAATTGGTAAATCCGGGATTATTTGAATCATATCTTTATACCAACGAGTTAACTTGAAATAAGACATTAATTTATACATATTACAACTTTTTTGATATTTATATAAATTAACAATTCTCTTTTACAAAATTTAAAAACAATTTAACTGGGGGAACAAATCACAATAAGCTTTCCCCAACAAGATCATCATTTGTTTGTATCGCAGCATAGCAAATCATCTACTTAACTCTCACCTAATATACTAAACGCACGATCCCGGTAGAAAAAATTGGAATATATGTTAACAAACACAAACAAATCAACAATAAAATATAAAACGGTATTGCTTCCTTTATAAAATCACCTATCGGGCATTTCGTAATGCTACACGTCACAAACATCAACGTACCCATTGGAGGGCTCAAAGCGCCTATAGCCATATTAAAAATAAATACCATAGCGAAATGAATTTCATCGATACCATAAACATAAGCCATGGGGGCAAGCAAAGGAACTAACACTACCATAGCTGCGTTACCTTCAATGAACATTCCAACAATGAGCAAAAAAACATTTACGATAGCAAGAAATAGGTATTTATTACTAATATGAGTAACAACGATCTCGGTTATCATTTGTGGGATTCGCTCTCTCGTTAAAATCCATGCAAAAGCTGATGCAGCACCCACTATGACCATTATTGAGGCGGTATTAATAAGAGTTTCCTTCAAGCCTGTTGTAAATTTCTCCCAACTCATTTCTTTATATATAATGCCCAGCAACAAAGAGTACACTATAGCAACAGATCCTGCCTCGGTGGGGGTAAAAACCCCTAAACGAATGCCACCAATTATAACTATTGGCAACATGAGGGGTAAAGCTGCAGTTTTAACTGACAAAAAAATTTCACGACTCGGAAGTCTTTTATCGCGAAGGGGCATGTAATGACGTCGCTTCGACATAATCGAAACCAGAACCATTAACGCAATAGTAAGTAGAATTCCAGGTCCAAATCCAGCAATAAATAATTTTCCTATCGAAACGTTTGCAATAGAACCATAAATTATCATTGCTATTCCTGGAGGGATCAAAGGAGTTATCATGGCAGATGTAGCAGTTACAACTGACGAAAATTCATTAGAATAGCCTCTTTTCACCATTTCTGGGACTAACATTTTTGCTTCCATTGCCGCATCTGCAAGATTTGATCCAGATAAACCTCCCATAAGAGCAGACAACAAAACATTTACCTGAGCAAGTCCCCCAGTCCAGTGACCAGTAAGGGCTTCTGCAAACTGCAATACACGTTTTGTAACTCCTGAATAATTCATAAACACTCCTGCAGCCACGAAAAAAGGTATGGCTAACAAAGGAATACTTTCAATTCCGGAAATAACTCGTTGTACAATGATTTGCTGAGGAATGCCTGGCATATTAACGAAATATAACAACGACCCGGCGAGCAACGATATAAAAACTGGAACTTTTAAAAATAATAAAAGCAACATTACACCAGCAGACCACATAACCACATCATTAATTTCCATTCTTATAACCTACCCCTTAAGAATAATTTATCTCGTTAATATTAATGCTCCGTCTCAACAACATTTATTACAACCTTGTCAATTCATAGCCTATTTATATTGAAATTTGCCAAACAAAAGAAAAGCACTATTAAAGGATCATGCAACCACGCCAAAAAGAGCAACGAACATATACATACAAACTTGTCTGTTGTATCCGATATTAAAATCGCTGTCCCTTACATCGACATGTTGCTCTAACGCGTAAGACAAAAATACGCTAGCAATACCTTATTGTTTATACACGTATTCACATTTATGTCCTTCGCTTTCTTTTTCAACATCATTTTTGACACTGCGATGCAGTGTTATAACATCTAAGGCAAGGACAGCACAATAATTAACCAACATTAATACACAACCCATTGGGAAAACACCATAAATAATCGAATAAGGAATGTTTAAGATATTTGTTACCCGGTTAGTACGCGCCATCTGAACAGCTAGACGTAGTCCTTCTTTTGTAAAATAACATAAAACCCCTATCACAATAATAGAGATTAATATTTCTGCCAATATTCTAATCGAACGAGAGAATCTATCTACAATAAACTCAATAGCAACATGACTGCCTGCCCGAAAGGCTGCCCCACTGCTGAGAAAAACGATTAACACAAAGGAGGCCAACTGCACTTCTTCTAACCAAATAAAAGGTTTGTTCACTATATATCTCATTATAACGCCCATAAAGGTTGTTGATACTAATACAATAAATGTGCAGCCCGCCAATATAAGATCAAGGTTTAACATGACGTTAAAAATACCACTCATTATTAGCTCCCTCTAATAAACGCTAAACATTTAAATTTCCCCAAAATCAACCGCTACTGCTTATTTAATCGAGAACCTTCACTTATTCCATTGAGTTTAATTTACAGTATAAGCTTGCCGAAAAGTAGCCTAGGAGCCAACTATGATATCGCACCGCTAAGACAATAACCCGTTTTGAGAAGATGTAAGTAACTATTTACTATTCTTATAATATAACCGAATGAAACATTACCCTCTATTTATGCCCCAGGGGCTTTTCAGCAAGCTTATTACTCGGCATCAGTACACTGCACAACTACAACGATATGTTGCTATGTGTAATATATCTAATTCAACAAGCCTAGCATTTCGCTATTTCTTCATTGCTTCCTTAACTGTTTCGTATAACCCCTTGGACCACTTATTGGTAAATTCTGGCAATGAATAGAAAGCTCGCGCAGCTTCCGCAAACTCTGAACGATCCACGTGAATTATTTCAACACCCTCTGCAGCGAATTTCTTTAAAGTTTCCTCTACTGCCTCTTCCTGCAGTTTGTTGTTATAAACTCCCGCCTCTTCGCAAGTTTCAACTAACAACTTTTTTTGTTCGGCAGTTAATGAGTCGAACAATATAGTTCCAGTTACTAATGTCGTAAAATTTCTCACATGAGCCGTTAACGAAAGGTTTTTCGCTACTTCATGAAATTTTCCACCATAGAGGACCGGTAAGGGATTCTCAACTCCATCGATTACCCCTTGTTGCAGGGCAGTATACACTTCTCCCAACGGCATTGGTGTCGGCGTCGCGCCTAACACCTCAAAACCTTTCACCTGAATAATATTATTAGGTACACGAATCTTCATTCCCTTTAGATCAGAAACAGAACGAACAGCTTTTTTGGTTAACAAATGACGATCACCATATATCCAGTTAGAGGCAATTATTTTTAGCCCTTGTTCCTCTAACATAGCACATTGACTACGATACCAATCACTTTTAGTTAACTTCCACACGTCGTCCCAAGAATCAAATAGAAAAGGTCCAAAAACAATTCCAAAATCAGGAACTCCCCTGTCTGCATAAAAAGCTCCATCAGCAAGCGTAACAACCGGTAATCCTGCTAACATCTGATCCATGAGATCATTTTTTGACCCCAATTGACTTGAAGGGAAGACTTCCAATTTCATGGTACCGCCACTTCTTTCTTCTAGAAGTCTAGCCCATTCTCTAACGCCCAGATCGAAGGGCTCACCTGGATGGTTTTCATAACCAACATGAATAACTACTGGTTTTTCTGATGCTAATGCACTACCACTAATAACCATGATTCCAATTATTACTGCCACTACGGCCAATAAGACTTTACTCCAACGACTCCTCATCTTACTTTCACTCCTTACTTATTTTTATCTACAGAAACAAAAACAACTCGGCTTGTAAAGTAAACCAAAAATCTCTTGTTTACACCTTCACATTACACCTTCGCACACATGCTCGTTTATATAACATCATTTAAGAATTGTCAATCAAATAATTCAATTTGACAAAACTAATGACCATGATGTAGAATTTATTTTCGAGGGGTGGAATGCATTTATTCACAAATTACAAGTTAAGAAGGTAGGAGCTTGATAATATGGCGAATAAAACTTTCATCAACAATGATTTCTTGTTGGAGAGTAAAGCGGCGCAAAAACTTTACTTCGAGTATGCCGAGCCCATGCCTATTATTGACTATCATTGTCATTTGCCAGCGTGTGATATAGCTATCGATCGAATATTTGAAAATATCACTGATATTTGGCTAGGCGGAGATCATTACAAATGGCGCGCAATGAGAACGTGTGGCATTCATGAAAAGTACATAACCGGAGATGCTTCTGATGAAGAAAAATTTCAAGCCTGGGCAACTGTCGTGCCCAGGCTTATTCGTAACCCCCTTTACCATTGGACTCATCTAGAATTGAAGCGTATATTTGGAATTGATCAGCTGTTAAACCCTGACACAGCAAGTAACATTTACAATAGGTGCAATGAGCTATTGCGTCAAAGAGATTTTTCAGTACGGTCCATCCTAGAGAAATTTAAGGTTGAAGCCTTATGTACTACTAATTACCCTGCAGAAAACCTGGAACATCACAAAACCATCCGCGATACTCAATGCAAGACGATAGTGCTTCCATGTTTTAGACCTGACAAATTCTTGGATGCACATCTTCCAAAAGAATTCAATAATTTGGTGAATTCTTTAGAAAGTTTAACAGGGCTCTCAATCAATTCCTTTGAAGATTTCATAGAATCTTTGTGGAAAAGGCATCAATTTTTCCATAGAAATGGCTGTCGTATGTCTGATTATGGCATAGAAACTGCTTACTCCGCGGATTGGACTATCGAAGATGTTAACAGGGCTTTCGTTAAAGCAAGATCCGGACATCCCTTAGAAGGAGAGGATCTTTTGAAATTCCGCTCAGCTGTGCTTTATGAACTTCTTTTAATGGACCACAAACAGGGATGGGTGCAACAACTTCACCTCGGAGCTATGCGAAATAACAATTCAAGAATGATGGCCCTTCTTGGCCCAGACAGTGGATACGACTCCATCGGGGACTTTGAACAGGGGAGACCTTTAATTCAGTTATTGGACAAATTAGACAGGTCTGGCCATCTTGGCAAAACGATAATTTATTGTCTTAATCCTAGAGATAACGATCTTATTGCTTCTATCATTGGCTGTTTCCAGGATGGCATTACGCCTGGCAAAATACAGATGGGATCGGCATGGTGGTTTAACGACCATAAAGACGGAATGACTAAACAAATAGAAGCCCTATCATCCATTGGTGTTTTATCAACTTTTGTTGGCATGCTTACCGATTCTCGAAGTTTTCTATCTTATCCTAGACACGAGTATTTTAGGCGAATACTATGCAATATTTTAGGAAGAGATATGAGCAATGGAGAATTGCCAAATGATTATCAGCTTATTGGTGGGATAATCCAAGATATATGTTATTTTAACGCAAAAAATTACTTTCAGCTTCATGAAGCGTATAATGCGATAGTATGATATTTTATTAAGAATGTAATTTAAGAAATATAGTTAAAAATAGTAATGGGAGGGATTACAATGAAGAAGTGTGTTGTTTTTTGTGCTGTACTGGCTCTAGTAAGTTTTATATTCTCTTTTAGCACTCCTGCGCTAGCCCAAAAACAAATTGTATTGCGTCTTGCAGAAACTCACGCCCCTGATTATCCTACAACAAAAGGCGACTACGAATTTGCGCGTCTAGTTGAGGAAAGGACTGGTGGAAGAATAAAGATCGAAGTTTATCCGAGCGCGCAACTCGGAGAAGAAAAAGCCGCCTTAGAAGCAGTTCAGTTTGGAGCTATCGACTTTAACCGTACAAGTATATCCCCTCTTTCCGCGTTTGTCCCAAATTTAATAGCACTTCAGATGCCTTATCTATACAGAGATGACGAACATATGTGGAAAGTAATTAATGGACCCATCGGGGAGAGCTTCTTAAATTCTTTGGAGGAATTTAACTTTGTCGGTTTGGGATGGTTTGACGGAGGTGCCAGGCACTTTTACAATTCAAGAAGGGAAATTAAGACAGTGTCGGATTTAAAGGGCCTGAAGATTCGCGTCCAAGAAAGCAAATTAATGACAAACCTAGTATCATGTCTTGGCGCTGTTCCAACACCAATGCCTTTTGGTGAAGTCTACAGTGCATTACAGACAGGTGTAATAGATGGTGCTGAAAACAACTTACCAAGCTATTATTCTACTAGCCATTACGAAGTAGCAAAATACATCACCCTTGATGGCCACAGCCGAATCCCAGAAATAATAATCGCAAGCAAGTTGTCTTGGGATAAATTGTCAAAAGAAGACCAAGAAATTATACGACAAGCTGCCAAAGATGCTATGCCTTACCAAATTAAGCTTTGGAAAGAATTTGAAAAATCATCAGAAGAGAAGACAAGACAGGCTGGTAGCATTTATACTGAATTAACCTCTGAGACACTTGAAGAATTTCAAAAGGCAGTTCAGCCAATGTATGATGAACTTAGCCCGGAATTAAAAGAAATAGTAAATCAAATTAGAAATGTCAAGTAAGCATTAACGACGCTATTTAGTCAAATAAATGCAAACTCTGAGGAAACCTCTTATTCGCTATTCTAAATAGGGAGGTTTCCTCAGAAATCAATCATCGCACAAAAACTTGAACGCTTTAATATATTCTACTTATTTGCCAATAAAAACATTATATCAATTATTTCTAGTTAATTAATACATCGCAAAGACATGATATTTTTAAAGACTTTGTTTATTTACAAGAGATCGTAAGTTTGGAGGCTAATATTAACAAATGGATAAAATTGGTAAAATGTTTGCTTTTGTTGATAATGTCTTAATAATACTTGCAAAAGCCTTACTACTTATAATGGTTATAATAATATCCTTAAATGTTTTTATGCGATACGTCCTTAACTCCGGAATCCGTTGGGCAGAAGAAATATCGTTAGTTTTGGTTGTCTGGTTTACTTTTATCGCTCTAGCACATGGTGTTAAAGCTAAACTACATATAAATATGAACCTATTACCTTCAAAAATTGCTCAAAAGCTCGATCCCTTACTTAAGAAAATATCGGACATTATAATTTTATTTGTTGGATATATTATGGTTTATTACGGAATAAAACTGGTAAATGTAACTTCTCGATCTATCCTTCCTGCTTCTAATTTACCAGCATCTGTCATTTATTTTCCCCTTATTCTATCGGGGATATTGATCATTCTTAATTGTTTAATCGAGATTTTGAGCTTTAGCAAGTCATTGGGAGGTCATGACTAATGCTTGGTACAACAATAGCGACATGGATTTTGCTCGGCTCTTTTGCGATTATGCTGATACTAAGAATTCCAATAACATTTGCACTGGCAGCATCATCAATCTTTACTGCCATGTACCTGAAAATACCCCTCATGGTAATCATTCAACAAATGGTGCAGGGTGTTAATTCTTTTTCGCTTATGGCAATACCCTTTTTTATTATTGCAGGCGAGATTATGGGAGAGGGAGGGATTTCTCAGCGCTTAATCGAGTTTGCTAACGTTATTGTTGGACGATTTCGAGGAGGATTGGCTCTCGTTAATGTACTAGCCAGCACGTTCTTTGGTGGAATCTCAGGGTCCGCTGTAGCCGATGTTTCTTCCATAGGTGCCATTCTCATACCTATGATGAAAAAGCAGGGATACGACACCGACTATTCTGTTGCAGTCACAGTTACAAGCGCATGTCAAGGCATTATTATTCCACCAAGTCACAATATGATCATATATTCTCTCGCCGCAGGTGGGGTTTCTGTGGGTCGTTTATTTCTGGGAGGCTTCATCCCTGGGATAACACTAGGGATAGCATTGATGATTGTGAGCTATATAATGGCTGTTAAACGCAATTATCCTACGGAAAGGTCATACTCCTTCAAAGAAGCGCTTTTCATAACCAAGGACGCCTTATTTGGAATATTCACTGCAGTGATCATACTTGGCGGTGTCATCTCAGGCATCTTCACAGCTACTGAATCGGCTGCTATAGCCTGTGTATATGCCTTTATAATTACCTTTTTCGTCTATAGGGAAATACCCTTATCTCGAATGAACAAGATACTCTACTCATCCTTAAGGACTCTTGCAATGGTCATGAGTTTAATTGCTGCTGCAAAAGCTTTTGGATGGCTATTGGCATACCTCAGAATTCCTGCTCTCGTTACCACCTCTCTTTTAAATATTACAACAAATCCAATCCTGTTGTTATTGCTTATCAATGGGCTATTGATTTTATTGGGATGCATTATGGATATGGCTCCGCTTATCTTGATAACAACACCTATTTTATATCCCATAGTTGTTAATAATTTAGGCATGGATCCCGTGCAATTCGGGATTATGATGATGCTCAATTTAGGAATAGGGCTTTGTACTCCACCAGTAGGCTCAGCCTTATTTGTTGGTTGTGCTATCGGAAAAATCTCCATAGAGAAAGCTACTGTGGCAATGCTTCCTTTTTATTTGGCAATGATTGTCGTTCTATTATTGGTCACTTTTATTCCCATTATAACTTTGTTTATTCCTAACTTACTAATGGGATAATAGTCATTTTAGGAGGATTAAAAATGCAAAGACTTACGCGTAATTCATTAAAAAACATATTATCTAAAGAAATAACTTTTCCTAAAGAAAAAACACTCGATTTACCAGTAAAGGTTTTACAATTCGGTGAAGGAAATTTCTTGAGGGCCTTTGTTGATTCACTCATCCAAATAGCGAATAACGAAAATGTATTTGGAGGTCGCGTTACAATAATTCAACCGATTCCGGAGGGCAGAGCAGATGCAATTAATGCCTCTGATGGCCTTTTTACTCACATAGCACGCGGAATGTATAAAGGTCAGCCAAAAGAGGAGATCAGGATCGTAGGAAGCATTGATAAAGCCCTTAAGGCTTATGGCGAATGGGATAAGGTTCTTGATGCAGCAAAAGACCCCGCCATCAAAATCGTCGTCTCGAATACAACCGAAGCAGGAATTGCCATATCACCTGACGATCGCTTCGATAGTAATCCGCCTCGCTCTTTTCCTGCCAAAGTCACCAGACTTCTTTACGAACGTTTTAAGGCCCTTGGCAAAGATAAGGCTAAGTTGGTGTTTATCCCATGCGAGCTTATAGATCGCAATGGGGACATACTGAAGGAATGTGTATTAAAGCTATGCAACAATTTTGGTTTGGAGAAAGATTTTATCGACTGGGTAGACAAAGATTGTACGTTTTGTTGCTCCTTAGTTGACAGGATTGTCACAGGACATCCAAGGGATGAGATCGGAGACCTAACGAAGAGATTGGGATACGAAGACAACAACCTCGTCGTATCTGAGCTATTTCATTTATGGGTCATAGAGGGACCAAGCTTTGTAAAAGACATTTTCCCGTTAAACGAGTCAGGCCTCAACGTAATCTTCACCGATGACATTACGCCATACAGAACACGAAAGGTTCGTATCTTAAATGGAGGACACACATCTACTGTAACTTTGGCATATGTGGCAGGATTAAACTACGTCAAAGAAATGGTCGAACACCCCATTATAGGCAAATACTTAACAGACCTTCTTTTCGACGAAGTGGTGCCCACAATACCCGGTGATGACTCTGAGATATTAGCCTTTGCACAAGAAGTGCTTGAAAGGTTTAAAAATCCTTACATCAAACATGCATTGTTGGACATTACGTTGAATTCTACAAGCAAGCTCGCCGTTCGTGTGATACCAAGTCTTGTTGATTTCTATTCCATGAGCGAGAAGCTGCCCAATCGCTTGCTTTTATCCATTGCCGGATATCTTAGATTTTACAAAATCACAAGAACTGACGGAAAAGCTTTCTTTGGCATGCGCGATAATGGAGAAGAATATCCCATCAGGGATGATCGCGAGATACTTGAGTATATGAAAAACATTTGGGATATCCCTGATGCCGCTCCAAGCCTAGATCAATGCCGAACCATTGTAGAAAAAGCCCTCTCCCATCCAAAACTCGAAGCCGAAGCTTTATTAAAAGTGCCAGCAATGATAGAAAAAATTGCCCTTTATTTACACAACCTTCTAACGAAAGGCTCTATTAATACCGTAAACGAAATAAATATCGCCAAACGAGGGGAGGAATAAGAAAGTTGCTCGAAGTTGTTAAATATATTTTTTCAGCAAAACTAATAGCCGTTGTAAGAGCTAAAAGTGCAGATGAAGGGTTAAAATTGTGTAACTCTATACGCGACGGGGGAATAAAGATCATTGAAGTCACCATGACTGTGCCCAAAGCAATACATACCATAGAAATCCTCCAAGAGAACATGGCGGATCAAGATGTTTTAATAGGAGCTGGGACTGTCTGCGATTCGGAAACTGCTGTAGCTTGTATTAAGG
>NZ_CALETC010000284.1:0-1901 GCF_937920065.1 Acetomicrobium mobile | reverse complement strand
TCATCTACTACAGCGCTCATAAAGCCCCTGTAGAATTGGAAAGGAAGTTAAACGTCGAATACAGGCCACTCGATGACCTTCTTAAAGAGGCGGATTTTGTATCGATCCACGTGCCGCTCACTAAGGAAACAAGGCATCTGATCGGCGAGCGGGAGCTAAGGATGATGAAAAAGGAAGCCTACCTCATAAACACCGCGAGGGGACCCATTGTTGACGAAAAGGCCTTGGCGAAGGCCCTGAAAGAGGGATGGATCAGGGGAGCCGGCCTTGACGTCTTTGAGCGTGAACCCGAAGTCGAGCCCGAGCTTCTTGAACTTGATAACGTGGTCTTGCTGCCTCACCTTGGTTCGGCTTCATACGCCACGCGTGCCAAAATGGCCACCATGGCGGCAGAAAATGCCCTCAAAGCGCTGAAAGGAGAAGTGCCGCCTAACCTGGTTAACCCCGAAGTGGTAATGGGTAGGTGAGAGAAACTTTGGCCCCAAAAGACCTTAGTAAAGATGCTTTTGATATAGCCAAAGGGTCGATAAATGCTGTCTTGCCCGAAGAGGCGGTTGCCAAGGCATTGCGGGGTCGCAGCTTTCCTGGGAACATCGTGCTGGTGGCCATAGGAAAGGCTGCCTGGCGCATGGCCAAGGCAGCTTACGACATGCAGGGCAAGCGTGTACTTTGCGGCGTCGTGATAACCAAATACGGCCACAGTCAAGGCCCCATTGGGAACTTAAAGATATTTGAGGCCGGACATCCCATCCCCGACGAAAATTCTGTCATAGCCACACAGGCGGCCTTAGAAGCCGTGGCCGGCCTTTCAAGCGACGACACAGTCCTTTTTCTGGTTTCCGGAGGAGGTTCGGCTCTCTTTGAAAAGCCCAAAGAAGGTATTAGCCTTGACGACATAGCAGAGGTCACGGAAGCTCTTTTGCGGTGCGGCGCCGATATAGTAGAAATAAACGCCATTAGAAAGAGGCTCTCTGCCGTCAAGGGAGGGCGGTTCGCCCAAACCGTTTATCCCGCCAAGGTTTACTCGGTCGTATTGTCAGACGTATTGGGCGATCGATTGGACAGCATCGCATCGGGACCGGCCTATCCCGACGGCACCACTTGCGAACAAGCCTTGGGCATCCTTCGCAAATACGGATTGAAACTGAAGCCCCACATTTTGAGGCTCCTTGAAGAAGAAACCCCAAAAAAACTGCCAAACGTGGAGACAGTCGTCATCGGAAGCGTAAAGGTCATGTGCGAAGAGGCGGCAAAGGTGGCTTTAGAGCTGGGATATGAAACCACGATATTGACCACTACATTAAATTGCGAGGCTCGTGAAGCTGGTTCCTTCATGGCAGCGCTTGCCAGGGAAGAGCGCATCTATAACAGGCCTTTGCATCGTCCTTGCGTGCTTATAGCAGGCGGAGAGACGGTCGTTCATGTTCGAGGCCAGGGACTTGGCGGCAGAAACCAGGAGCTGTCCCTTTCGGCTGCCATTGGCATAGAAGGGCTTGAAGATGTGGTGATACTTGCGATCGGTTCGGACGGTACCGATGGCCCGACGGACGCCGCGGGCGGCGTCGTTGACGGGACAACGGTTGCAAAGTTGAAAGCTTGCGGGTTCGATCCACAAAGTATGTTGGATGACAACGACTCCTATCATGCCCTGGAGGCTTGCGGTGGCCTCATAAAGACGGGCCCTACGGGTACGAACGTTAATGATCTCATCTTGCTTATTTGTAATTGAAGTAAAAATTTACCAGCATCATCTAAAAGATATAGAAAAGATGATATTTTCTGAAGTTGGTTAAAAGTTAATGACACTGCACTGCGGTAGTAATTATTGTAATGTAAACGTTTTGCCGTTGACACCAAGCTGTACCGGATATATAATCTCTTCGCTTGGATTTGACTGAAAA
>NZ_CALETC010000283.1:0-1212 GCF_937920065.1 Acetomicrobium mobile | reverse complement strand
CCCTAAAACATGAAGTATTACGTCCTTTGCCATAACGGGAAAAGCAGGTTTTCCCTCGAGATTGATATTGACAATTGAAGGCACTTTAAACCAGAGACGGCCCGTCAAAAGAATAATGGCTAAATCCGTCGCTCCCACCCCAGTTGCAAAGCAGCCAAGAGCTCCAAGCGTAGTGGTATGAGAATCCGTCTCGATGATCACTTTGCCGGGACCAACCAGGCCGCTTTCTGCCAATAATTGATGACAAATCCCCTCGCCTATATCGTAGAGCAAGTTTATCCCCATCTTTTCGCAAAATTCTCTCATTTGCTTCTGATTGTCTGCAGCTTTTATTGTGGGAGGTGGGGAATAGTGATCGAAGACAAAAGTCACTCTTTCGGGATGTGCAACTTTCTTTCCTCCCATTTCGTAAAAGGACTTTATTACTTGAAGATAAAGGTCGTTAACTTCCGCTAAATCAACGTCGGCCTCAACAATCTCTCCCGTCCTGACGCTTTTTTTCCCGGACGCTTTGGCTAACAATTTTTCAATCGCGTGCATATAGATCATCCTCCTTCGCATAACCGTTTAGACCGTTTAATGGAACAAAAAACTGCAACCCAAGCGACTGGGTAAAGCGATAAATACGCTCCTGTGACATACGAACGTGTTCATAGGCTCTTCTTTCGGCTTCAGCTGCATTTCCTTCTGCTATAGCATCGACAATCCCAGCATGTTCCATCCAAATCTCCTTGGGCCATTTTTCAAAGGGCATGGGTGCCTTTTCTTTGGGAAAAGAGAAAACATTGCGTTCATATAACCTAATGATCCCTTCGTGTATCCTGCATAAGACATCATTGTGCGAGGTTGCTACTACGATGGCATGAAAGATAGAATTCCACTTTTCGCCCAATAACGCCTTGTCGGGCCTGTCTTCCTCAAAAAGCTCTTCCATTTTGAAAATGGTTTCTTTAAGCTTTTTCAAATCCGATTGTGTTTTTCTTTTCGAGGCAATTGCTGCTGCTTTGGGCTCAATTATCAACCTAGCTTCAAATACCTGCGGAAGAATATCGAGGGGCCAGTCCATCAAAAACGATAGCGGTAGCGAAATTTCGCTCCACGCCTTTTCTCTTATAAAAATACCCTGGCGATCCCGAACTTCAATTATGCCAAAGGCTTCAAGGATCGCCAGGGCTTCTCTAATCAAGGGACGAGTGACCTGAAACATGCTGG
>NZ_CALETC010000282.1:0-3041 GCF_937920065.1 Acetomicrobium mobile | reverse complement strand
CCCTTTTCGAGGTTGTTTATCGCCAGGGACAGCTCGTCCAACCGTTTTTCCATGCGGATCAAAAGATAAGCCGCGACCGCAATGGAAAACCCGGTTTGAAGCGTTGACGTTATAAATTCCTCCAAGGTTTCACCTCCTTTTAATCGCTCGTGGTCCGCCGCGAACACAGTCGCCGCATGATCGATCGAATCGTCCAGGGCCGGTCTGCGGCTTACTAAATCTTGTCTTCAAAGTGCGAAGGCCGACGCGCGGCCCTCGCTTAATCTATATCTACACCAACTGCGTGGTATCGGTTTCTACCAATTCGGCCTTTACGATCGCAATTGGTGGGATGCCGAATATGTTGTTATCCAAGATAGTCTGCATGACCGACTCGACTTCATCGGGAAGCAAACCTTCCTTGACGTCAGATATCGATAACGTCCAGGGTCCGTCCTCGGTCTCAAAGGTCATCTTCAACCTTCTTGTGGCTTTTGGCTCCATACGATTCACCTCCTTTTTTAAATTAGCGCCGCATTGAAGCGGTCTTTTCGCAAAGCAGTCTTTTTCCTCGTGGTTGCTAAACTTTAAGCAACCCGGTCAGTGTTGATCTTTTGTGCTTCCACCAGTGCGTAAGGAAGCAGGCTAGCTATCGCCTGTGCTACTGCCATGACGTCGGCTGCATCGGCTGAGTAATCCACGCCTGCGATAGACTTGCTCTTTAGCTTTGGCTTGCCCCATTCGTCCGCCCCGACCTGAAGCCTCAGGGTGACGCGACTTGCTATTGGTTGATAAGCTGCCATTCTTTTTCCTCCTTTCTTTTCGTGATGGATCCACTATAAAACAGAGCCGCCCTTTTCGCAATACGCATAGCTAAAGGAATATTAACGATAAAGTCAAAACGCGAAAACTACACGGGCGACGCTGTGCCAGAAGACCCCTCGACAACACATAATCTATAAAGCCCCTTTCCGTCACAGGCAGGGATTTCCCAAATCAGCCTCGATAAATCCTCTTGTCTTGCCCCGTAGGGAAGCCCCCTGTCTCCCAGCAGGTATGGCTTTACGCCATCTTCGTCAACGCCTTTTTTCAGTGCAAAGACGTACCAATTCTTGAAGTCCTTCATGACCCACTTTTCGCCCTTTTCTATTGCCGAAGCGACGTGGACCCAGCCTCCCATGCTTTCGATGACGAAGTGTATGCGCAGGTCACAAAACCGAACAGGCCCTCCCGAACCACAAGCTCTCACGGCCCTTAAAACGTCACACCAAGCAAGCATTGCCTGGTCCTCTTCTGTGCCGAAAAGTGCCTCAAACAACTCCGAAGGGCTTGGGAAAAATTTGCCCCTCTTCACGTGCCGCTTTATGCCCACGGCAAATTGTTCAGGCGACAAAGACCTGCAGGCATCGAAAAAAAGCGACACCTTTTCGTCAGTTAATCTAACACCGTAAAGCTTAGCCACGTGCGACAACGTTTCCGCAAACTTTCCAAAATCTTCAGGTCCCATCTTTATGCCGCCTCCTTTCGCTTCTTCATGGCACCAAGCAGGCCCAGCACGTAACTGCGCGTCTCTTCGGGCAGGTCATCGGCTTTAACCTTTGAGTTGAAGATATCGTATACAAGCCCTCCCTTTTTAAAGAACCCATCTTTGACCTGGTCCATGTTATGCGGATTAAGCAGCCACCTAAAGTCAAAAACCCAACCCGTGGCGTTATCGCCCATCAAAAAGGGCGAATCCTTGATGGCCTTAAAATACCTTTCCCATCCTTCGAGCAAATAAAGCTCATTGCGAGCTAGGCATAAAAGCCTAATCCACATGCGAGAAGAGTTATCTAAAAAAGGCTCCTTCAAGTTTGGGAAATACCGCTTAAAAGAGTCAAGTATTTCGTCGTAGGGAGGGTCTTTAAGGACGCCTTTACGCGCAGTTTCAAAAGCCTTTGTGTTGGCGCTTTCTGCCTTGTGCGTTTTTGTTTTTTCGGGTTTTTTATAAGTTTTAAAAGAAAAAGAGGAAGGGGGTTGTTTTTTTACTTCCGGTATCAAGTCCGGTATGTAGGAAAACTGACCTTCAAGAGCCGGAGTGTTTTTCGCACACCCCTTAAGTTCCCCTGGTTCTTCTTCTTTGGATCTAGTTATATTGGATATAGTTATGGGGCCGTCTGGTGACCCGGGTTGGGTCATCTGGTGACCCGCATCGGGTCGTGTGGTGACCCCGGTGAGGTCTTCACGTGGACACAAGGTGTAAATATTGCTTCTTTGCTTGTCGTTATGTTTTCTGGCAGTAATTGTGATGTATTTTAATTCCGCAAGTTTCTTAAGGGACTGGCGCAGCCTTGTGCGAGAACACCCGACGATGGCAGAAAGCAATTTTAAACGGGGAAAGCACTTTCCATCGCCGTCCGCGAATTTGCACAAAGCAACGTAAGTCATCTTTTCGTACACGTCGAGCCTTTCGTCCGTTATTACGCATGTATGCACCTTTACGAAGGAATAAGTTTTCATCGAATCTCGCCTCCAAAATGTTATTTTTAAATTTGTGATGAGCCGGCAAAAAAAAGTAGCGTGAGGCGGTCTCACGCTACTGTGCCTTAATTGGCCGGGTCTCCCCGGCATATTTTAAGTGTCTTTCTTTTTGTCTTCTTTTTTCTCTTTCTCCAAGAGCCTCAAATCCGATAAATACTTTTCGATTTCTTTGACGCTTACATCACAGCCGAGTATTTCACACAGCCTGATAAATAGCGAAAGCGAGGGAATTCTTGCACCGCTTTCGATTCGTGACAACTGCCCCTGTGAAATGGATGCGGCTTTGCAGACGTCGTTTTGAGTGTAGTTGAGCTCCATTCGCTTTTGCCTTAACAGATAGCCTACAACTTTACTCAAAAACTCGTAGTGCATGGCAAACACCCCCTTCCTTTTATATATTAAAGCGTTGTTAAAACACTTTCATTCGCACAAAAAGAAGACTACCACAGGTTGAAAAATAAAGCAACCCCAAATTAAAATATTCGATATATAATTCCTTCCAGGAATAACATAGCATTAGAGAGATAAAAGATCGTGTTAAT
>NZ_CALETC010000281.1:5000-17433 GCF_937920065.1 Acetomicrobium mobile | reverse complement strand
GCAACGTGTTTTAGTTAAACTCAATGTGATTTAGGAGGAGTTTCAAATGGAAAGAGAAGAAAAGCTTTACACGACTTCGGCAGATTATGTTTATGATGAGTTGCTTCACAGGATATTGACGAGACAGATTAAACCGGGCGAACGCCTTGCAGAGGTAGACGTAGCGGTTAGTCTGGGAGTAAGCAGAACGCCTGTACGGGAAGCCTTGCGTCGGCTGGCAAGCCAAGGGTTGCTTGAAATTGTCCCAAACATTGGAGCAAGGTTAGTATCGCCCACTCGAAAGGACGTCGAGGATGCCTTCGCGGTGCGAGGCGCTTTGGAAAGCATAGCCGTGAAGCTGGCTATTGAAAATATCGATGCTACCGATCTTGATGAACTTGAAGACGCTATCAAGCGAGAGGAAAGAGCACTTCAAAGGGAAGACTTTGAGGAGTATCTCGAGGTAAATGAGGACTTTCATAGGATCATTGCGCAATTGAGCGGTAACCGCGTCTTGGAGGATTTTATTAAAAACTGCATAGCGCGCATTAGTATCTATACGGTATTTTGCAAGTCTTCCATAAATGAGGTTGCGCGAATGAGCCTGTCGGAACACAAGAAGATATTTGACTCAATAAAAGAAAAGGATATAGCTTGTGCCGAGAGGGCAATGGAAGAGCATATGATAAATACGCTAAATTCCCTATTGTCATGTGGGGAAAAGACCGTTTAATTTATTTAGGTAGGAAGGGGATAATGTTTTTATGATGCATGTTCCGGCCTTCGACTTAAAAAGAAATTATGAATCAGTAAAAAGTGAGATAAAAGAGGCTCTTGATAGGGTGTTAGATTCGCAGAAATTTATACTGGGTGATGAAGTCGAAAAGTTTGAAAATGAGATCGCTTCTTATTTAAAGGTTGCATATGCTATCGGTTGCGGTTCTGGAACGGATGCTCTCCTACTTTCGCTTTTAGCTTTGGATGTCAGAGACGGAGATGAAGTCATCACCACACCATACACCTTTTTTGCCACGGCCAGTTCTATCGTAAGGTTAAGGGCAAGGCCTGTTTTTGTTGATATCGACCCTTTAACTTATAATATCGATATTAATAAGATCGAAGAACGCATTACATCGCGCACGAAAGCCGTGATCGTCGTCCATCTGTTCGGCCAAATGGCTCCCATCGGGAAACTTGAGCTTCTTTTGAGTGAAAAGAGTGTTCATTTAATAGAAGATTGTGCCCAATCTTTCGGTTCATGGCGCAAGGTAAATGGTGAAATAAAACGTTGCGGTACTATAGGCACTTTTGGGTGTTTTTCTTTCTATCCTACGAAGAATCTGGGTGGATATGGAGATGGAGGCCTTATGACCACCGATATTGATGCGCTGGCAAAGCGAATCAGAAAGTTAAGGGCGCATGGTTCTTTGAATGATTACATACACGAAGAATTAGGCATGAATAGTCGGTTGGACGCCATTCAGGCTGCGATACTGCGGTGCAAGTTGCGCCACGTAGATGAGTGGAACAAAAAACGGAGGATCATCGCAGAACGTTACCACTTGCTCTTTGAGACTCACGAGATAACAGAATTCGTGAAATATCCTCGCGAAATGGAGGGAGGTTATCACGTATTTAACCAGTACGTGATCCGTTGCAAGAAACGGGATGCATTGATAGAGCATCTTAATGAGCATGGAGTGGGAACGAGAATATACTATCCCTTACCTTTGCACTTACAGCCGGCATTTGATTCGCTCGGTTATAAAAAGGGTGATTTCCCAGAAGCTGAGAAGTTAAGCCAAGACTGCTTGGCTTTGCCGATGTACCCTGAATTGATGCCTGAAGAACAAGAATACGTGGTGGAGACCATGGCGAGGTTTTATAGACAATGAACCATACTGCCTTGTGTAGAGATGGTCTAGAGGAATTGAATACAAGAATGTATACAATTGAACGAGGCTAACTTAATGTGTGATCTTGACATATAATATAACTTGAGAGCGTATAGGTGGGGAGGTGAAAATCAGTGTATTTTCCGATGTTTTTTGACCCGACTTTTGTGATTTTGATTCCTGCACTACTTTTGGCTGTATGGGCCCAAATCAAAGTGCAGGGAACGTTCAATCAATTTTCAAGGGTATACTCGCGAAAAGGAGTAAGGGCTTATGAAGCCGCTCGTGTTTTATTAGATCGCTTTGGATTGTCTAACGTTCCGATAGAGAGAATTTCCGGTTCGCTTACGGATCATTACGATCCGAGAACCAAGGCCCTACGTCTATCTGAAAGCGTATACGCGAGTCCCAGCATTGCAGCTATTGGCATAGCAGCTCATGAGGTGGGCCATGCCATACAGGATGCTCATGCTTACAAACCATTGAAAATGCGTAACGCCATCGTTCCTGTGGCTAACTTAGGAACGGGACTGGCTTTCCCTCTTTTTTTCATCGGTCTACTCTTCAGAGCACCTGTTTTAATGGATGTAGGAATTTTGTTTTTCGTTGCCGTAATCATCTTTCATCTTGTGACTTTACCTGTTGAATTTGATGCAAGTGCTAGAGCGTTACGTAATCTAACAAATGCAGGTTTACTGGCTCAAGATGAGATCGGAGGCGCGAAGGCTGTCTTAAATGCAGCAGCATTAACTTATGTGGCCGCAACAGTGATGGCAGTAGCCCAGCTTTTCCGTTTGTTAATCTTTAGGAACATGGCAAATAGGAAATGACGATATTTTTAACCTTTTCTTAAATGAAATTGTGATAATATAGGGGGTGGTAAGCCCACCCCCTATATTATCCAGCGTGGAGGATCTAGCGATGCCTGTTATCATATTTTTTTTGCTCTTGTTGCTCTTTGCACCTTGGGCCTTAGGGCTATTTTTGGTTTTTTTACTCATATTTTTGTTTGTTTTTATTCCCCTTGGATTCGCTGCTCAATCATTTATGTGGTTAATTCTAGGCCCAGGGCAACTTTTACGGGTTTTATTCAACAAAAAGGTAAGACGTAATCACGCTTTAGAGCATGCCACCGTCAACGTGATTGAGGAACGTTATGGGCCGTCAAATATAGCTGGAATGGCCTATGAAGATGGGTTCACACTGAAAGGAACATTAGATCCTTATCTAGCATTAGCGGCTGCTCGTGAAGGGCTATACAGGATGAGCCGCGGGGAAAGGAAATTGGCCGTTCACCCAAGGTGCGGGACGACAATAGTTGTTACAAATACTTTAGCTGCAATTGTATTTGTGGGTCTCTTGATAATTACCAAACATTTAAGCCTAGTCTCTATTTTGCTTGCCATACTGTGTGCCCACGTTTTCGGAGCCTTTTTCAGCAAGATTGTGCAGTATTACGTTACGACGAGCCAGGATGTAAGGGGCATGACTATAGAGGGGGTCGAAATTAGATCGAAACCTGTTAGTTTTCTGGGAATGAAATTTATGATGCCGGCAGAGCTGTTCATATTAACCAGGCAGCCCGAGGAGGGGCTTAATATTGAGGTGATAAACCCGTGAGGGGCGTTGAAGCTGCGATAGCCATATGGGGCGAAACGCGGCGTGGCATCTTTCTTTCGCAAGCTTTAAGACGTTTTGGCGAAGATTTAGTCGAAGGAGAACGACAGTTGGCTTCCACTCTGGTGTATAGCGGTATGCGTCGTTACAGCCTCTGGGTGGACATAGTTAAATCTTTCCTACACAGGCCCCTTGAGTCCCTCGTTCCTATAACCAAGGACATTTTGATATTGGGTTGTGCGGGTTTGCTCGAGATTAAGCACTTCTTTCCGCAGGCGCTGGTCAATGCTTTCGTGGAAGTTGCGAAGAAAAAAAGGCCTACAGATGCGGCGCTCGTCAACGCTGTACTTAGAAGGATCGCATCCGAAGGCAAGCTTAGAATTGAGAAGCTAAAAGATAGCCCAAACTTGTTCGATCAAGCCTTGCTATGGGGTTTGCCACATTGGATAGCACGTCGGTGGGCTGAAAGTTGGGGGATGGAATTAACCAAAAAGCTTCTCATTGCCCAGATCATCAAGCCCTACCTGTCTTTTAGGTTGTCGCCAAAGGCATCTATCGATGAAATGAGTTCTCAACTCTCGAAAAGAGGTATAAAAAACTGGAAATCCCCGTACTTTTCTTATGTGCTAAGAAGCCTTTCTTTTGGGCATCCGCCTTCAATCATCGGGTATAGTGAAGGCTCATGGACCCCTCAGACAGAGTCTTCCATCTTTGTTTCCGAAAAGGTTGTTTCCTTATCTGCGGGAAAGAGAAGAGTATTGGACATGTGCGCAGGTCGTGGCATAAAAACCGGCCATATCCTGGAGAAAACACAAAATACGATAATAGAAGCGTGGGATATTTCAAAAAAGAAAGTATATACAGGGCAGAGGGAACTTGAAAGATTGGGCGTGCTCGAGCGTTCTGTATGGAAAGCCGGAAATTCCCTCGAATTAGTTCCAGATGAAGCGCCAGATGTGGTATTGTTGGATGCACCCTGTTCCGGGAGTGGTACATGGAGCAGACATCCTGAGGGCAAGTGGAAGCTTTCGGCAAGCAAGTTGAGGTCGTATTCTCGCCTTCAAAGGGATTTACTTAGACGTGCTGTAGATCTTGTTGCAGCAGAAGGAATTGTGGTTTACAGTACATGTAGCATGTTTAGAGAAGAAAACGAAGCAACCGTGGGAAAAGTGTTGTGTTCTACGCCTGACATCATTGAAATCGAGATCGATGGAGGAGATTTTCCATTACAGAGAGGAAGGCCATTTGGCTATTATACATGGCCAAGCAGTCCCTGGGTGGATGGATTCTTCTTATGTGTTTTGATGAAACGCTGAGGGGGGAAAGAGATGAGGCGCTGGGTTAGCCTCTCATTGTTAGTTGTTTTACTCGTGTTGGTATGTAGTGGTTTGACAATATTGTATTTTGTCTTTTTCGGTGGCGGCTCCACGATGATGCCTGATTTGGTGGGCGAGAGCGTTATCGTGGCCATGGAGCGCTTGCAGCAGTTGGGATTATTGCCTCGAGTTGAAGAAGTCGGCTCTTACAAAGAGCCGGGTGTTGTGTTGGAGCAATTGCCCGAGGCCGGGACAAAGATCAAGCGTGGCAGAGTTGCTATATTAAAAGTGAGTAGCAGCGGCGAGCGATTTCCTCTTCCGGACATAAGGGGAATGCAATATGAGAGCGCTTTACATAAAATAGAAGAAGCTGGTTTTGTTGCCGGAGATGTCCTTCGTATTTATGACAAGAATATACCTCCTGGTGTAGTAATAGCGCAAAGTCCAGCAGCACCTTCGAGAGCACCCTTGAAGACCAGGGTCAATGTTTTAGTTAGCCTTGGTCCGAATGTTGGCGAACATGATGTTTTTCCATTGCCTAACGTTACGGGAATGAACGTAGATGAAGCTAAAAAGGCATTAAGCGATATTGGTATATTCGCTAAGAACATTGAATATGTAGATACTATTTCTACACAGCAAGGTATTGTAATGGCAACCAGGCCGAAAGAAGGAACACAAGTTACCAGGGGGAGCCAGGTGACGCTAGTTGTATCTAGCGGCAAGGCGCCACAAAAACCGCAAACTCAGGAGATGGCTCGAGTGCCTGGAGCCGTAATACCTCAGGACAAGGTTATAGTGCCATCTAAACCTGCTGTTTCGTCTGAGTCATTGCAATCCAGTCAAGAAAAAGGCGCCGTGAAAACGGAGCCTGCCAAAACAACTGAATTGCCCTTACAGGAAAAAGATGTGAGTGAGCAAAAAGAAGCCAAACAAGCTAAGATACGTTATCCCGTTCCCCCTTTATCACGACCGCTGAGCCTTGAAATTAAAGCCACGGATAAGCGTGGTGAGAGAACGGTTTTGAACAAAGAGGTAAAGGGTGGCGAATACATAAAGCTCGATGTGCCCTACACTGAAGAACTAGTCGTCACTATTTATTTGGGAGGAGAGTTTGTTTGGGAGGAGAGGTACTTTTGAGAAAGGTGATCTTAGCGCCATCTCTTTTGTCAGCCGATCCGCTAAACATAGCTAGGGATATCGAAAAGATTAAGGGTGAATATGATTGGCTGCATATCGATGTCATGGATGGACATTTTGTTCCGAACCTAGCTTATGGACCATCTTTGGTTTCTGCTCTTAAAAGCAGGCATGACATTACGTCTCCCATCGATGTCCACTTAATGGTCGAGCCCCCAGAAAATTTCATAGATTTATTTCTTCCGTTAAAAGTTGACTATTTGACCATACAGATTGAATCTACGCCTCATGCACATAGAGTTTTACAATGTATACGAGATGGAGGGGCAAAGTGTGGCCTTGCCATTAATCCAGGCACACCTGTAGAATGGGTCGCACCTCTGCTTTTTTCAGTTGACATGATTTTGGTAATGTCCGTAAATCCCGGGTTTGGTGGCCAAGAATTCATCCCACAAGTTCTTGAAAAAGTTGAATGGCTTTACCGGGAGAGAACTGTAAATAACCTTAATTTTCTGATAGAAATGGATGGAGGGTTAGGGCTTGACAATATACAAGACGTTGTACGTCATGGCTGTGATGTGGTTGTCGCTGGAAACGCTGTGTTTGGCCATGAAGATCCTGCTCAAGCATTGAAAGCTATGCGGAACAAGATAATGGAGGTGTTCCGATAACTGATGAATGAAAACGGTTTTCAAGACAAAAATCTCGCAGAACTTGGAGAGATTTTACGCCGTACGCGAGAGGAGAAGGGGATATCGTTAGAAGACGTAGTTAAAGATACAAAAATACCCCGAAGACATCTTATGGCCATCGAAAGCGGCTCTATAGACGAGCTTCCGGGGAAAGCCTTTGCTCGATGTTTCATCAAGGAATATCTGAATTATTTGAAGCTAGAAAGGCTTTGGCCTCAATATGATTCTCTTGTTGCTCTTGATGAGCAGGTGGAGATTTCACAAGTATTGGGCACCTACACGCCACCGCCAAAAGGGTTTAAAACCACCTCCCGATGGTGGGTGTATGCTGTCTTGATCGTGCTTTTGGTAACAAGTGGCGGTCTTTTATATGTTCGAAGGGAGCACATAATCAACGTTATTAAACAGCAAAGTCAGATTGCGCCCTCTGAGGAAATTGCGAAAGAAACGATTAAAACTCCCGAAGATATTTTAACAGTCCTCAATGAAACGGAGGGAGTTCAAGGAAAAATAACCCTTACGGATGAATTGAAGGAAAAAGCAACTTTGCCATCAACGCCTTTGCTACAAGAAGCGAAAGAAAAACAAAAGCCCACAGAAGAGTTGCCTAAAACTCTAGAAATTACGGCTGCGAGGGGAAACTGCTGGATTCGAGTTTTAAGAGGTGACGAAAAGATATACGAAGGAACCCTTAGGAGAAACGAGAGCAAGATCTTTGAAACAAAAAACGAGCCGTTGAGGGTTCGCTTTGGAAATTTCTCCACTGTGGATATAAAATGGATGGGAAAAGTTCCGGAGATACCTGACAAGCGTGCTTCGGTTATCACGCTCCTTTATCAGGCTGATGGGAAGGTTGTGAAGGTTGATTAATGGGTGAGAAAGTATTTATTCTCAGTTTGGGATGCGCTAAAAATCAAGTTGACAGTGAAAACCTTGCCGGAATGATGGTTTCAGAAGGATTTGAGATTGTCGATACGCCAGATTTAGCGGATATAGCGTTAGTTAATACTTGTGCTTTTATAGAACCAGCAGTCAGGGAAAGCATAGATGTTGCCTTGCAACTTGAAGAATTAAAGAACTCCAGGAAGGTCAAAAAGATCGGGATTTTGGGATGCCTTTTAAATCGCTACGGGGATGATCTAAAAAAGGAATTTCCTACAGTTGATATATGGGCAAGAGCTGAAGAATGGGAGAAAGTTTTAACTTATCTGGGGAAAAATGAGATATGCTTTGATTCGCGTGCGCGTGGTTTCATTCCGGAGACCGTTAAGTGGAGTCGTTATCTTAAGATTGTGGAAGGGTGTAACAATCGATGCAGCTACTGTACGATACCCAAAATTCGCGGTCCTTTAAGAAGTAGGCCAATTGGGGAAATTATTGAAGAAGCTCAACTTTTAGTCTCTCAAGGTGCGAAAGAGCTTTGCCTCGTAGGGCAGGATATCGCAGCCTATGGCATAGAGGGCGACGGTAAACCTCATTTAACTGAATTACTGAAAACCCTCGATAAAGAACTCCCACCGGATACATGGGTTAGGCTTTTATATCTTCATCCAGTTCACATAGACGAAAAGACTATGGATCACATAGCTTCTTGTAAAAAAGTTTTGAGGTATCTGGATATTCCCATTCAACATGTTGACGATGAAATTCTTTCATCCATGAATCGAAAAGTTACCGAACCGGATTTGAAGAGGATATTTTCATATGCAAGGGAAATTGATCCGGACTTTGCCTTGAGAACTACGATAATGGTCGGGTTTCCCGGAGAGGACGACATTAAATTTCAAAAAGTTCTTCACTTTCTTGATGAGATGGAGATCGATAGGGTTGGCGCGTTTTTGTACTCGCCCGAGGATGGCACTGAAGCTGCCAACTTAAAGAGGCAAGTTCCGGAGAAAGTCAAGCGAAATAGATACGATACGCTAATGGAATTGCAAGCTTTTGTTTCATTGCGGCGTCAAGAACGTTTTCTAAATCGATCGCTTAAGGTGCTAATAGAAGAAACTGACAGTTACGGTGGTTATGCTTTAGGAAGATCTTTTAGGGAGGCTCCTGAGGTCGATGGCTTGATTGTAATAAGGAATGCGGACAATTTGGCTCCGGGATCTTTTGCAGAGGTAAAGGTCATATCCGCTTCTGAACATGATATGGAAGCTGAGGTCATATTCGATGAAGGGCAATCTGATTGAAGAAGCAGCTGTCTTATGGGGGATTGGTCGAATCTCATCGATGCCGGGCACTTTGGCGTCTTGTATTGCTGCTAGCCTTCTTATCTTCTTTAGGCCCGCCTTGTGGATGATAATTATGATTATGTTAATTGGGGTCTTCGTCTCAGACCGATATTCTAAGAAGAAAGGGGAGAAAGACCCTAAAGAGGTAGTCATCGATGAAGTGGTGGGAACTTGGTTTGCGTTATATGGGCATTCGACTGGTCATATCATTGCTGGGCTTTTTTTGTTCAGGATACTTGATATATTTAAGCCTTTCCCAATTTCTTGGACCGAAAAGGCCCCAGGTGGTTGGGGGATAATGGCAGATGATGTTGTAGGAGGCATAATAGCCAACCTTATTTTATGTGCTGTAAAGTGGCTTTATTTTGAGGGTGGTTTCGTGACTATTCTTGCGAGGTAAAATGATGATCGAAAAAAGCGCGGTATTAATTGCTGTTGGCGATGAGTTGATTTTAGGGCTTAAAAAGGAGGCCAATGCCTATTGGCTGTCTAGAGAATTGGTGCTTCATGGTTATGATGTAGTGGCTTTGGAGGTAATAGGGGATGATGAGGAGGTTTTGGTCGATCTGCTTAATCGTTGGGCAGGAAAGGTCACACTCATCGTAATTTCCGGTGGGTTGGGACCCACACATGATGACAGAACGAGGGAAGCCTTAGCCAAGTTTTTGAATTTACCGCTTGTGAGGGATGACGAAGCGTACGACCAGATAATCGCAAGGTATCCGTTGGAATCCAGGGAGAATCTTGAGCGATCTCGCGAAAAACAAGCTTCCATGCCAAAAGGTGCACGGCCGATTCACAACCCCTTAGGTTCTGCCCTTGGTTTTGCCATTACCGTAAAAGAAACTGAGATTTTTGCTCTTCCGGGTGTCCCTGAAGAATTTAAGGCCATGGCAAAACATTTACTGGATTCTTTGGAGAAAGAAGCCTTGTTGCATTTTGCCCTGTGCAAGGTTATTGGTTGGCCTGAGGTACAGCTGAAGGACCGTATAGCTGACATCGTTCAAAGATATCCCGCCAACATTATGTTTTTGCCGGAGCCAAATGTGGTTACTGTGGCAATCAGAGGCTCCGAAAGTTTGGTTTCATCCTTGCAAGCAGAAATAAGGGGAATTTTAGAAAACGATGTCCTTCCTGAAGGGGTAGATAACTTGGAAGAAGCTATAATTAATCTAGCATCGAAATTAGATATTAACATAGCCTTTGCCGAGTCTTGTACGGGAGGTATGGTAGGAGAATCGATTACAAAGGTTCCAGGAGCCTCTTCGGTCTTCGTTGGCAGTGCTGTTTGTTACAGCAATCAAGCCAAAGAGACAGTATTGGGGGTTCCGAAGGAAGTGATAGAAAAAATTGGAGCTGTTAGTGAGGAATGCGCTCTTGCAATGGCTCGCGGTGCTGCTAATCTTTTCGAGACTGATTGTTCAGCGTCCATCACTGGCATAGCCGGACCCTCTGGCGGAAGCTTGCATAAACCTGTTGGTACTGTTTGTTTTGCTGTGACATGTTTGCAAAATCACAGGACGTGGACAAGGCATCTTCAGGGAGATAGGGAAATGATTCGTCTTTGGAGTAATAATATTGCCCTAGAGGCGGTTTGGAGGGAATTAAAGAAGCTTGATGGCAAAAGAAGAAGTGAAGGATCGAATTAGGTGTTTTGTGTGTATTGAATTAGACGAGCCTTTGAAAGATGAGATTTGGAAATTGATAAAAAAACTTAGCGCTCTTGCTCCAAATTTAAAATGGGCAAGGGAAGAAGCACTCCATTTAACGCTCAAATTTTGCGGAAATCTACCAAAAGCTACCGTTGAAATTATGATTCAGCGGTTACAGGAAAGTATAAAACAGTCCAATATTGAACCCTTTATTCTAGAGCTTTCCGGCATAGGGGGTTTCCCAACGTTAAAACGACCAAGAGTTTTGTGGTTAGGAGTGTCTGGCGATTTGACTTCCCTATTAGGACTACAATCGATAGTGGAAGATGTATGCTCTTCTTTCAGAGAAGTCCATAGGGATGATAAACCGTTTTCTCCGCATTTGACACTGGCGAGGATTAAAAGGCCATCTGATATTACTCCCTCCATTGTGGAGCATCTGCCTTTGGTGGAGTTTCCAAAGCTTTTATGGCATGTAAAAGTGCTCACTTTTATGAAAAGTGACCTAACACCTGAGGGGGCCATTTATACCCCTCTAGCTCGTTATCATCTAGGAGGTGCCGCATAGAATATGGCAAAAAAAGAAAATCCCAAAACTAGGGAAGATATACTCCAACAGGCCATTTCCGATATAAAGAGTAAATTTGGGGATGGAGCTATAATGCGGTTAGGCGATGGTGGCGTTTCGCCGGTTGAAGTTATCCCAACGGGCATATTGCCCCTAGATGTTGCTTTAGGCATAGGAGGGTTGCCTCGAGGGAGAATCATCGAAATTTTTGGACCCGAAGGATCTGGCAAGACTACACTTGCTCTTCATCCTCTGGCTGAAGCGCAAAAGATGGGTGGGGTAGCTGCATTCATCGACGCAGAGCATGCCTTAGATCCATCTCTGGCTATTTCCGTGGGTGTTGATGCCAAGAGCCTGTTTATCTCTCAACCCGACAGTGGTGAGCAGGCATTATATATCTTGGATTCCTTGGTCAGAAGTGGCGCGGTCGATATTATCGTCATAGATTCTGTCGCGGCGCTTACGCCTCAAGCGGAAATAGACGGGAAAATTGGGGAGACTCAGGTGGGATTGCAGGCTCGTTTGATGTCTTATGCTCTCAGAAGGTTGGCCAGTTCCATATCAAAAAGTAAATGCATTGTTGTCTTTATAAACCAACTGAGAGCGAAGATAGGAATGTCAGGGTACGGGGGAGCCCAAGAGACGACGACGGGCGGAAGGGCGTTGAAGTTTTACAGTTCCGTTCGTATAGAGGTGAGGAGAGGCAAGTCTATTACGAGGGGAGACAGCATCATTGGTCACGAGCTGTGGATAAAGGTAGTAAAGAATAAACAAGCTCCTCCCTTTAGGACTGCTCATGCATCGCTGATATATGGGAAGGGAATTCCAAAGGCAATGGCAGTCTTGGATATGGCGATAGACATGGATGTGGTTAAGAAGAAAGGATCCTGGTTGGCGTATAAAGGAGAAACTCTGGGACAGGGTAAGGAAAAGGTAACTCAATTGTTGGAAGAACAGCCGGAGCTCATGGAAGAAATATCCCGTGAGGTGATGGGCATCGTAGCCGAAACTTCCGGGTTAGTAAATTTGTTGCCACCAAAAAGTTTCGAGGATGAAGATACAGAAGATCGAGATGAAGATGAAGCGATGGAAAGGGCGCTGCTGGGCGAGGAGGACGTGCTTGAGCTGGATGTAGAAAGCGCGGATTAGTTGAAGTCTTAACGGTTTTTTGGACATATGCTATAAGAAAATGTGTTCGTAAAGCAAGGTTTCCTATTTTTTAGTTCTATGTAAAACCTTGAGCGCAGACGTTGATAGTCGCGCGAATATTCGTAGGAAGAATCAGGACGAGAAATAAAAGAAAACACTCTTCCTAAAGGATATTTTTGCGCTGTTGGTATTGA
>NZ_CALETC010000281.1:0-2500 GCF_937920065.1 Acetomicrobium mobile | reverse complement strand
AGGTTAAGGGCGGAGACGTCCGGAGCCGTAGGGAAACCGAGTCCGAATAGGGCGTCAAGTCGCACGTTGCAGACCCGAAGCCGCACGATCTATCCATGGCCAGGTTGAAGTCCGGGTGACACCGGATGGAGGACCGAACCAATTGGTGTTGCAAAACCATTGGATGAGCTGTGGATAGGAGTGAAAAGCTAATCGAGTGCGGTGATAGCTGGTTCTCCCCGAAATGCATTTAGGTGCAGCCTCTTGCGTTCAGTGACGGAGGTAGAGCACTGGATGGGTGAGGGGGGTGGTGACCCTACCGAACTCAACCAAACTCCGAATGCCGTCACTTAAAAGCAGGGGAGTGAGACCGTGGGGGAAAAGCTCCGCGGTCGAAAGGGAAACAGCCCAGACCGACGGCTAAGGTCCCCAATGCGGGCTAAGTGTGGTAAGGATGTGGAAGAGCTCAGACAGCCAGGAGGTTGGCTTAGAAGCAGCCATCCTTGAAAGAGTGCGTAATAGCTCACTGGTCGAGCGCTTCTGCGCCGAAAATGTAGGGGGCTAAGCTCGCAACCGAAGCCTCGGATCCGAAAAGCCAGATCTTTTCGGATGGTAGGGGAGCGTTCCTGTTGGGCCGAAGTCGCATCGTGAGGTGCGGTGGACTGACAGGAAGTGAGAATGCCGGCATGAGTAGCGTTAAAGCAAGTGAAAGACTTGCTCACCGGAAGCCCAAGGGTTCCTGGGGAAGGGAATCCGCCCAGGGTTAGGCGGGACCTAAGGTGTAGCCGAAGGGCGAAGCCGATGGACAGCCGGTAGACATTCCGGCCCCACCTTGGTGACGTTTGTACCGAAGGGGTGACGCAGGGAGCTAGGCACGCTGGGCGATGGAATGCCCAGTCCAAGGGAGTAGGGGGAGCCTTCAGGCAAATCCGAGGGCTCGAAACCCCGAGACCTGATGGGGAGCCTTAATTATAAGGCGAAGGTGTTGACGCTGCACTGCCGAGAAAAGCCTCTAGGGAGGAGCCAAGGTGCCCGTACCCTAAACCGACACAGGTGGGCTGGTTGAGCAGACTGAAGGTGTACGGGATAACTCTCGCTAAGGAACTCGGCAAGTTGACCCCGTAACTTAGGGAGAAGGGGTGCCCGCGTTAGGTGAACTCTTTTACAGGGGTAGCCGAGGCGGGTTGCAGAAACCAGGTCCAGGCGACTGTTTAATAAAAACACAGGGCTCTGCTAAAGGCGAAAGCCGATGTATAGGGCCTGACACCTGCCCGGTGCCGGAAGGTTAAGGGGAGGGGTTAGCCAAAGCAATTTGGCGAAGCTCCAAACCGAAGCCCCGGTAAACGGCGGCCGTAACTATAACGGTCCTAAGGTAGCGAAATTCCTTGTCGGGTAAGTTCCGACCTGCACGAAAGGTGTAACGATCTGGACGCTGTCTCAGCGAGAGACCCGGTGAAATTGTGGGACCGGTAAAGACGCCGGTTACCCGTGGTTGGACGGGAAGACCCCGTGGAGCTTTACTGTAGCCTGATATTGGACTTTGGTACGTCATGTACAGGATAGGTGGGAGGCTGTGAAGCTAGGGCGCCAGCCTTAGTGGAGCCACCCTTGGGATACCACCCTTGATGTGCTGGGGTTCTAACCGCGAAAGCGGAACAGTGTCAGGTGGGCAGTTTGACTGGGGCGGTCGCCTCCTAAAGAGTAACGGAGGCGCGCGAAGGTCACCTCAAGGCGTATGGAAATCGCCTGAAGAGCGTAAGGGCATAAGGTGGCCTGACTGCGAGAGCGACAGCTCGAGCAGGCACGAAAGTGGGTCCTAGTGATCCGGCGGTTCCGAGTGGAAGGGCCGTCGCTCAACGGATAAAAGCTACCCCGGGGATAACAGGCTTATCTCCCCCAAGAGTTCACATCGACGGGGAGGTTTGGCACCTCGATGTCGGCTCATCGCATCCTGGGGCTGTAGCAGGTCCCAAGGGTTGGTCTGTTCGCCCATTAAAGCGGTACGTGAGCTGGGTTTAGAACGTCGTGAGACAGTTCGGTCCCTATCCACCACGGGCGTAGGGGGTTTGAGAGGAGCTGCTCCTAGTACGAGAGGACCGGAGTGGACGAACCTCTGGTGTACCGGTTGTGGCGCCAGCTGCAGGAGCCGGGTAGCCACGTTCGGAAAGGATAACCGCTGAAGGCATCTAAGCGGGAAGCCTACCTCAAGATGAGACCCCCCACTGGGAAAGCCAGGTAAGGTGTCCTGGAGATGACAGGGTAGATAGGCCGGAGGTGGAAGCCCTGTAAAGGGTGTAGCTGACCGGTACTAATACACCGAGGCCTTGTCCTTAAAAGTTTTTTCCTCTTTTCCTTGTGGTTTTTGAGTCGAGTTTAAAGCAGGCATATGGTGACCATGGCGGAGGGGAAACACCCGGATCCATACCGAACCCGGCAGTTAAGCCCTCAAGCGCCGATGGTACTGCGGGGGGGACCCGTGGGAGAGTAGGTCGTTGCCATGTGCCTGCTTTGTTGTTATTTG
>NZ_CALETC010000280.1:0-14485 GCF_937920065.1 Acetomicrobium mobile | reverse complement strand
TCCTCGAGTGAAGCCGGACCGAAGAGAGCCCCTGAGCCAGTTCCGAAGAAAGGTTTAAGCCAAGTAGGAACTCGGGTGACCTTCGAAAAAGGCCGGTAAGAGGGTAGAGCTCGATAAGCTCTAGCCAAATAGGGTGGTACCGCGGGTGAATTAAAGCTCGTCCCTAAAGGGGACGGGCTTTTTTTATTTATTATGAATATCTTTCTAAACTAAAATAGGGAGGAATTGTGATGTATAAAGGTAAGGTGGTTTTAGCTTATAGTGGTGGTCTTGATACTTCAGTGGCCATAAAATGGCTTATGGATCAAGGGTATGATGTAGTAACTTTCACTGCCGATGTAGGTCAGACGGTAGATTTGGAAGCTTGCAAGGAAAGGGCTTTGTTTATTGGCGCTTGCAATGCATGCGTCATGGATTTAAAAGACGAGTTTGTGCACGACTTCGTTTGGCCTGCGTTGAAGGCAAATGCCATGTATCAGGGGACATACCCTTTGACATCAGCTCTTTCCAGACCACTGATATCAAAATACCTTGCAAAGATTGCGGATGCAGAAGGGGCAGTAGCTGTAGCTCATGGCTGTACAGGCAAGGGGCAAGATCAGGTCCGTATAGAGATATGCGCTAGGGCGCTGAAACCCGATTTGAAGGTCTTTGCTCCAGTAAGGGATTGGCATTTTTCTCGCGATGATGAAATAGATTACGCTAAAGAGCATGGAATTCCAATACCCGTTACGAAGAAAAGCCCATACAGTATCGACGAGAATCTATGGGGTCGTTCTATTGAATGTGGTCCATTGGAAGATCCTTGGACCGAACCGCCCTCTGACGCTTTTACCATTACCGCTGATCCATGGAACACGCCTAATGATCCGGAATATATAGAAATAGCGTTTAAAGGAGGCTTGCCAATAGCTTTAAACGGCATAGAAATGGACGGTGTAAGTCTCATTGCAAGGTTGAACGAGATTGCGGGAAAACACGGAGTTGGGCGCATAGATATGATAGAAGACAGGTTAGTTGGTTTCAAGAGCCGAGAAGTGTACGAATGCCCTGCACCTGTCGTATTACTCCAAGCTAAAAAAGCCCTTGAGAAGATGACACTAGCAAAGGACCTAATAGCCGTTAAAGCCGATCTGGAATTGAAGTATGCCGAGCTAGCTTACGTCGGCTATTGGTTTTCGCCGTTAAGGGAAGCCTTGGATGCCTTCTTCAATCAGGCGCAGAAGGTCGTTAACGGAGTCGTGAGGGTAAGGCTGTACAAAGGACAAAGCGTAGTGGTTGGCCTCAAATCTCCCAATTCCCTGTACGTGAACGACCTTGCCACCTATTCTTCGGGAGATACCTTCGATCATTCTTCAGCGGTTGGTTTTATAAACATATGGGGGCTACCCATCATAACCTGGAAGCAAGTTCACGGATTCGCTAAGAAGGAGGATGGATACGAGAATTCAGTAGTGCTCGACAAAGAGACCATTAATTCTAAATATTAAATCGATGGCTTTCACGGCAACTGATACAAGAAGGATATTAATCATATAATTCTTATAATTTGTTAACAGGGAAGAGATCATGATTGCTGTTAAAGGAGAAGGGACAACATAATATGCACTTGAATATTACAGTCTAAAAACATGAGATGAGCCATCAATGAGCAAGAGGGTATTGAATTAGAATTTTGATCATATATAAAACAAGGTAACGCCAAGAAATTATATCAGTGGCGTTACCTTGTTTTGTCATTAAAATTATTAGCGAGGTCTTTTAATGACTGTAAATCTTCGGCAGTGATATCTTGTGAGATGTATCCGCAATATGCCGTGTTATTGTGATACAATGGTTCTTCCTTTAGGATTGGCAAACGTTGGGCACACTCTTCGAACATCGGCGTTCCGGGAATAGGCGAATATTCTGCTAATTTTACAGTGGCCCCTGAGGATTTAACAAATTTGATTGACTTTTGGACGCTTTCGCATGATTGCCCTGGCAACCCGACTAAAATATATGTTTCTATATCACTTAAGGAATAACCGGCTCTAAGCAAATTTCTTACAGCCTTAGCGTATTGAATCTCATGTACCTTACCAGAACTAGCTTTTTGTATTGCAGGATCATTACCTTCAAGGCTGAGGCGTATTGTTTTAAAACCAGTTTCATATAAGTAACGTGCACAAGTCTCGTCTATTTCCCTTACATGAAGCCCATTTGGGGTATGGTAGCGCAAATGAGGGTGTTTCTTTTGTAATTCTAGGCACAGATGATAAAAATGACTTTCTTTGTTGATCAATAAAGCGTCGTCGTAAAAAGCAATATCTTTGACGGTAGGAATATTTTCTTGAAAGGCTATCTCCTCTAAAGCATCTGTTAATGGGCGTCGTTTATATGTAGACCATAGTTTTTTTGACGCACAGTATTTACATGACAAAGGACATCCTATCGAAGTCATCGTTATCCCATAGTTTGGAGCTTCATATAGATCTAGAGCCGGATAAAAATAATCGATGGAAAGGGGAACTGTTTGAACGCCATCTGCTCCAAGAGTGTGGGCATGATCCGGACAAAGTTGAGCATAAATTCCACCTAACAATATAGGAGGAGTGCTTGAAAATAAATTTCTTAATATATCTATACACCATTTTACGCCCAAGTACCAATAGGTCATGCCTGAAGTGATAAGTATTAAGTCGGGGCGCTCCGTTCGAGAAAGCTTATCCACGAAGGACTCTTTTGTTATCCCATAATGATAAAATTTTCTTGGGATACGTTTATAAACTAGAGGTTTGTCTATTTGTCTTCTGATTGTTTTATAACGCCCAAAACCTTTTGATTTGCTGCGCCCTTCATAAACACAATCAAGAAGCGTCACTTTATTATGATGCTCTCTCAGAAATTCTAATAGGTACAACAATCCTAATGGCTTGGCCCAGAAGTCAAAGAAAGCAAAGTCAAAAACGGGTGGATTGATTCCTAATACCCTTTTATGTTCTAAATTGTGTAAGACAGATGTATAATCGCTCATGTCATAAGTATATCAAAAGAAAAAGATAATGATCTGTTTTTGGTCATACGGAGTTGCAGAGGGCTATTCTCCAATGAGGCTGGCATGGGAACTACTCCTAATGCACATGTAACCGTAAGGGTAAAACACCTGGGTACGTTAGGGTTTTGTGTATGCTCTGTTATTGATCCGATATGCATTAAAAAACTTTTTCAGAGCATTTTGCTGCTATGCTTTTATCCCGGGCAATGTGACTCACAAGGGTAATTTATAAATATAGCATTAGGTTTATCTACAATATAACGATAGTTATTTTGATTTGCTTCTTAAGAAATAAACTTCTAAAATAATACATAAGGTGTACATCGCTGTCCATTAGGGACAGCGTAACAGCCTTCATAAGGAGGAGAAAGAATGATTGAAAAAAGCCTAATTTCATCGATATCTCAAGCGGATCCCGAAGTTAACGGGATGATGGAAGGTGAACTGGCCAGACAACGCGATGGTTTAGAGCTTATAGCGTCGGAGAACTTCGTTTCTTTAGCCGTCCTTCAAGCCCAGGGCTCTGTGCTTACAAATAAATATGCTGAGGGTTATCCTTATAAAAAATATTACGGTGGATGTGAATTTGTAGAAAACATAGAAGAACTAGCCATAAAAAGAGCATGTGAACTTTTTAGTGGCGAACATGCCAATGTCCAACCTCACTCAGGCACTCAAGCTAATATGGCTGTTTATTTTTCTGTGATGGAGCCGGGAGACACGCTTTTAGCCATGAACCTGGACCAAGGCGGACACCTTTCTCACGGGCATCCTTTGAACTTTACCGGCAGGTGGTATAAGATCGTGCCCTACGGCCTTAAACCTGACACTGAAACGATAGATTACGATTCCGTTGAGGCCCTTGCTAAAGAACATAAACCTAAAGTAATAGTCGCTGGAGCTAGTGCTTACCCCAGGTTTATCGATTTCGAACGCTTCCAAAAGATTGCTCATGATGTCGGTGCAGTTTTGATGGTTGACATGGCTCACATCGCCGGGCTTGTCGCCGGTGGCGCACACCCAAGCCCGGTTCCTTACGCTGATTTTGTAACGACTACTACACATAAAACCTTACGCGGGCCAAGGGGCGCTTTAATTTTATGTAAAGAAAAGTATGCCACTCAACTTGACAGAACGGTTTTCCCCGGCACTCAAGGCGGTCCTTTCATGCACGTGATAGCGGCTAAGGCAGTATGCTTTAAGTTGGCCATGCAACCGGAGTTTAAGGAATACGCCAAACAGATAGTTGCCAATGCCAAATCACTGGCCAACGGGTTGATTGAGAGAGGCTTTAGGCTCGTATCCGGTGGTACCGATAATCACATGATGCTGGTGGACCTGCGAAGCAAGAAGATCACCGGCAAGGAAGCTGAAAAGGTCTTAGAAAGCGTAGGGATAACCGTCAACAAAAACATGATACCCTTTGATCCCGAAAAGCCGATGGTGACAAGCGGAATTCGCATTGGAACACCTGCCCTTACCACGAGGGGAATGAAGGAAAAGGAGATGGACCTTGTCGCTGACCTGATAGACAGGGCGTTGTCTTATCCCGACAGTGAAAGCGGAAAGGAAAAAGTACGCAAGGAAGTAAAAGAGTTGGCTCACCGCTTTCCCCTTTATCCGGAACTGAGCAACCCTTGGTGTTAAAGTAATTAAACCAGCAAAAGCCCTGTTCTTTAAGGCGGGAAGTCACAAGGATATGGTGTAAGTCCACCCCATAAGGCAAACTGAATACGGAAAACACCTCATTTCCAAACTCTTTTGGAAATGAGGTGTTTTAACACATGAGCGATGATAAAGAGGGAGCGGTAATATAAAAATGAAAGTTATGAATGACCGCTTAAATTATGAATACATATAAAATTAGAATTTAATCTTATACATCTCATCTAATTTATATTTATATAAGTGTTAGACCTATGATTTTATTAGCTCCCTCTTTGTCGTTTGGGCTGTAGTGTTTCCTCAAGCTCTCATTAACCCAGTAAAAGTCCTTGAGGTTTAGGTATTTGCTTAAAAGTTCGTCGAGGTTTAATGTCCCTTGACCTTTAAAAGAAGGATCTTCTTTAAAAAGTGAAGGGTACGACCGCAGGGCCTACACTTTCACTTCTGTAACCCCCTGATATCGTCTTGGCGCAGATTAACCATTAAGCATGTAGCACCTTTCTGAGTCTTGCATGGCAATGCCCGTAAAGAAGCTTTGAGCCGCAATGAGGACAGGAGGTTTCCTCCTCTTTTTGGTTGAACCTTTATTACAATGACGTCTTCTCCCTCTCCTATTATTATTGCTTCCAATACCCTTAGACCTTCCAATCCTAGTAGTTTGATGGCATTTATAATTACGACCCTTGGCCATAGCAGTAAGAGCAACCTTCTTAAATGGTTGGTTCTTATCGCAAATATATTTTTCATGTCAAATTTCCACACTAGAGATTATAGAGCTTGGGTGCATACTAAAAAGGCAAAAAATATGGCAGGGCGTTTAATTGTCCTGCCTCGTCGCTCAAATTGTTGGCGGTAGTCGCTAGACAGTTGCAGCTTAAAGATACAATGATCATACCATTTTTATTTTTTTACCGATGTAGAAAACATATCCATAATACTGTTTGTACTTTGAATACAATTTCGCCTCATGTTGCATGCAAGCAACAAAAGCCTCCACGGTTTTATTCCCAGGGTATTTTTTCAATAATGCTTTTTGCGCTGCTTCCCGCGGAATAAAATAATTGTCAGTCCAGCATTTTTCAGGTAATGTAAATGCGGCAACAAAATGATAGCCGGCTTTTTGCATTATTGAAATATTATGCCCTATTGTGTTAATTTCAGGAACAGCATCAACCCAGAACTTTTCGATTTCAGCAGGGCGTTTATCGGTAAACCATGATTCATATGTTACTGCAATATAGCCGTCTGTTTTGAGGAAATCCTTCCAATAGTTCAAAGCTTTTTCAAAACCAATATTGGCAATAGCCCCTTCAGACCATATAAGGTCAAATTCTTCTTTTTGGAAAGGAAGATTTTCCATTAAGCCAACAATGCCATTTACCCTATCTTGGAGATTAAATTTTTTGGCATTATCGTTAAAAATATTTATAAAATCAGGAAAAAAATCTACTCCAGTAATATTTCCGTTAATATTTTGTGCAAGAATCATTGTTTGTCCACCAGTTCCGCAGCCTAAATCTGCTACCCGTGAAATCTTATCAAGATTGTCCAAAAAACTTAATGCCTTAATAGTCATTTCGGGACTCCCAGGTCCTTGCCGTTCCAACCCTATATGTAATTCACAAATTAAGCTTACGTCAAAATCGTGAATTGATATTTGTTCGTTTTCCATTTTTTACTCCTCAATTCAATATTGTATCATTTATTCTTTAACAGCTATTGGTTTTATATTTTATATCGCAACGCTCCCGTTTTCAATCAAATTTTCAAGGCGCGATCAAATTTAGGCGAATATCAAGGCGGCGTACTCGAACTCTGGATGTCAGGTCATAAACTTACTCTGCCGCACGGGCATGATTTAGTCCAGTTGGTTTTCCTCTGTCCGGGCACATGTGGACCACTTCCCGAAAAATATACTGAAGCTGGAGGATTCACTCGAATTCCTCCAGGCAAACGATGAGCCCTTGCAATTTCTTGGCGTCAATATCGGCTTTGTGGTGGATGGGGGATTTAGAAAGTTGTTGAGCAACCATGCAAGAAAGAATGAGGCATAGCTATGTTTATGCATCAGCATTTCGCCACATCGAAATCTGTGTCCAGCATTTCCTGATTGTAATCCATCGTAAGCGGAATATCTTTTGCCACATCCGGCTGCAGCCTATACTCGCTCAAAGCCAGTCCAGCAGAGTTGATAAATCCCTGCCCAATGTGCTTTTCTGCTTACTGGCCCTTATGGGCCGCGTTATCAAATGACATAAAATACACCATACCATCACTGCCGTAAAAGATCCGTACATGTGGATACTGCACCATGCCTTTCACCTTTCTGCCAATAATGGAATTCCGTTAAAATCCGCTCTTCGCGCTTCTCTGTATATCATAGATTTTGTCTGTGCGATAATGATATTATTAAAAAATTTAATATCATTTCAATTCATTATCATATAGGATGTGGGTGCAGTGCAGCATGTGAAAAACCTACTGTTGGGGGACAAGCATAGCGTTCGGCTTTACGCCGACCGCATGAAAAGCGGGGCACTGTCCCCTCATCGCTGAACAGGATATCTGGATTTACTACCGCGACATTGGGCTAATGGACACGCCGGGGTAGCAATCCGGAGAAGCGGAAGCGATACCCGAAAATTCGAACTCATGATAGGCAAAAGCGGGGTGGATAGCCATATCTGTCCGCCCCATCTTGGGAGTTTATAGCCGATTCACTTTTTGTCCCTATGATACTCCGCTTAAAGCACAGGGCTTTTAATTTTAAATTTAGGAGAAGGCCTCAATTGGTGCCGTTGGCAGGTCGCCCAAATCTTTTCTGGCCTTGAGCACTTTTTCCGAGGATTTGTCCCGATATTCGCGGATCTTATCCTCAAACGACCGGTCGTACAGGCAAAGCATCTCTATGGCAAGCAGGGCGGCGTTAAGCGCTCCGCCTATGCCCACCGTAGCAACCGGAACTCCAGGAGGCATCTGAGCGATGGACAACAGGGCATCCACGCCCTTCAAGGGCCCTGCCTCCAATGGAAGTCCTATGACCGGAAGAGTAGTATGGGCAGCCAAAACCCCCGGTAAAGCGGCAGACAAACCGGCAGCAGCGATGATTACCTTGATGCCGCGGCCCTTTGCGTTCTTTGCGTAATTTATCGCGTCGTTTGGGGTTCGATGTGCCGAAGCCACGGTGACCTCGAAGGGGACGCCCATTTCGTTTAAGATGTCAAAGGCTCCCTTTAGGCGATCCAGGTCGGAATTTGACCCAATCACTACTCCAATGAGCGACCCATTCATTTCGTATCCTCCTTAGAGAATTAAAATACTATCACATGAATCTACGGTGCTATAACATGGCAGATAAACAAATATTCAGTGTCATCATTAGTTCCTTGTTGTTCCATAAGCTTTGACTAAAGTATATCAGAAATAAATGTTAATTGTAATTTACATAATATTAAAATATAATTCGAGTATATTCCCATCATCATAATAAAGAGATCGTTCGATGAATGTAAAAGTTGAGTGATATTCTGCATATCGAATACTGTTTCAAATTATCATTTATTCATATTTCATATTTTATGTATACATGATGAATAATGAGCAATCCCATTAACATAGATGCATATAAATTCAACTATATTTAATGGGTTCAAAATTTAAAAAATAACTATAATAACTCAATGATTATAAATGATTATAAGAGAAAAAAGAGTATGAAAGAAAAAAGAGGAGGATGAAGGTCGTGAAGGTTATAAGAAGATGTGCGATTCTTGCTTTGGTGTGTTTTTTTTTAATGGTTTCACCTACAGTTTTTGCGGCAGAAAAGGTCATTAAATTGTCTCATCTTAATCCTCAACAACCATTTGAGGTTGCCACTGCAGCAATGTCTGCTGTATTTAAAAATATTGTTGAATCAGAAAGCAATGGTGCTATCAAAGTGGAGATTTATCCTGCGGGACAGTTGGGCAATGAACGGGAGACCATGGAGCAAGTACAACTAGGAGTAGTTCAAAGTTATATCGCCTCTGCTGGAGGAATAGCGATATTTTACCCTCTTTACAGTGTCTTGGATATACCTTTTGCGTTGCCCAATTACGAGGTTGCATGGAAAGTTTTTGATGGTTCCTTTGGACAGTATCTTGCTAAAGATATAGAAGAAAAAACTGGATACAAAGTGCTTGGCTTCGGTGAATCGGGTGGGTTTTTCCAAATCACCAATAGCAAAAGGCCTATCAATAGCGTGGAAGATATGAAGGGTTTAAAAATTCGCACCATGACCATTCCTACACATGAAGAATTGATGAGACTTTATGGGGCCGCCCCAACTCCCGTGGCATGGGCAGAAGTGTATACAGCCTTGCAGACAGGTGTTGTCGATGGACAGCATAATCCTATTCCTATCATTCTTACAGGTAGGCTATACGAAGTTCAAAAATATATAACGATCACAAATCACATGTATAGCCCTTATTGTTGGGTAATGAATAGGGATTTTTACAATACTTTAAGTGATCACGAGAAGGAAATAGTCGATAGAGCAGCAACTGTGGCGATTGTTTCGGGCAGGGGTCTTAACAGAATAATCGAGGCTTCAGATAAGGGTTTGCCGGCTTTAATCCAAGCAGGCATGGTTGTGAACACTCCTTCACCTGAGGCTTTAGAGGAATTTAGGCGCATCGGCAGAGAAGGCATGATGAAATTTATCGAAAATAGATTCAAAGACGAAGGCATTACACTAGCTCAGAAATTTTTACAAGCAATTGATGAAGCTGCTATGAAGTAGGATGTGGGAGTAATTATGACTCAATGGAGAGCAAGGTATTAGTCTTGCTCTCCATTGAGTCAGGAGGGATGAAATGAACACTAAAACAGACATAAAAAGCAGCGGAACTTTTTTTGACACCATAACTAAAGTAGGAAATGCTTTGGAAAGTGTAGTTTCAATTCCAGTTTTTATTCTATCGATAGCTATGACAATCACCGTTTTACTTGGTGTTTTTTGCCGCTATATAATTCGGTTCCCCCTCGGCTGGACAGAAGAGTTATCAAGGTATTTGATGATATGGATGGCATTGTTATCTGTTGCTCTATGCATATGGCGGCATGAACACATTGGAGTGACGCTGATTATAAAAAAAGTACCACTTAATATTGCGAAATTAATTATTTTATTTTCAAATGTGTTGATATTCTATTTTTTATATATATTAGCTAAATATGGTTTTATAATGGCCAATAAGGGTAAATATCAAATTTCAAGCTCTTTAAGTACAACCATGAAATGGTGGCTTATGGCCGTTCCTGTTAGTGCCGTTGTCTGCATGATTTTTTTAGCTTGTAAGATTTTGCTTGACATTAAAAGAAAAAATGTTGAAGAGTTATTGATGTCTGAGGAAGTAATAGATGCTGTAAAAAGGGAAGAAAATTTAGACATTTAATTACCATAAAATAAATCAAGATTAAGGATTAAGATAAGGATTAAGAAAGGAAGATTTTTGTGACAAGTTATATAGCCATTTTATTTGTAATTTTTCTTATGGTTGGCATGCCTATTGGCTTTGTTTTAGGCATAACAGGCTTATTTGGTATGATGAAAACTGGGATTCCCTCTGTGCTGCACTTGGTTCCTCAACGCTATTTTGCAGGAGTAGATATGTTTACCCTGATGGCTATGCCCTTTTTCATTTTGGCTGGTGAAATTATGAATAAATCTGGCATAACTTCTCGATTGGTAAAGTTCAGCAATGTGCTGGTAGGCCATTTGCAGGGTGGACTAGCGCATGCTAACATCGTTGCCTCTGTTTTCTTTGCCGGAATAACTGGAGCAGCCGTCAGTGACACAGCTGCGATCGGTACAATGCTAATTCCAGCAATGGTAGAAGAAGGATATGATAAAGACTTTTCGGCAGCAGTGACAGCTGCATCTTCAATTATAGGGCCCACTATTCCACCATCAAATATAATGGTCATTTATGGTGCTTTCATGCAAGTTTCCATTGCAGGGTTATTTTTGGCAGGTTTTATTCCTGGTTTATTAATAGCTGCAGTAGAAATGATACTTACAGCAAGAATTGCGAAAAAGCGCGGTTATCCGGTAGGAACTCGTAGAGCGACTATTAAGGAGGTATGGATTGCCTTTAAAGAAGCTGCTGTTGCTCTTATTATGCCAGTCATTATCTTAGGAGGAATCTTGAGCGGGTTGTTTACACCGACAGAGGCTGCTTCAGTAGCTGTGGCTTATGCTTTTATCATAGGTCGTTTTGTGTATAAAAATATCACTATAAGAGATATGTGGCCACTGTTTATAAAAATGGCTCATACAACGGGTGTAGTATTTTTAGTCATAGCTACAGCGACAATTTTAGGATGGGTCCTTACAATGGAACAAATTCCTGAAAAAGTAGCAACGCTAATGTTAAGCATAAGTACTAACAAATGGATCATAATATCTATGATCTTAGTATTACTCCTGTTTATTGGCATGGTTATGGATATAACGGCTGCTTTGATTATTTTAGGGCCAATATTGCATCCTTTAGCCGTTAGCTTAGGATTTCACCCCATTCATTTTGCAATTATTATGGTGTTGTCTCTAAACATTGCCCTCATGACTCCACCCGTTGGGGCGTGTTTGTTCGTTGCTTGTGGAATAAGCAAGATAACTCTTGAACAACTGAGTAAAGAAATTTTTCCATTTATATTAGTTGTTTACATAGCGGTTTTAATGGTCACGTTTATTCCAGGTATAACTTTGTTATTGCCAAAGTTATTTGGTTTTGCAAATTAACCTTTTACTACATAATTTATCCCGACCAGCTCACGGTCGGCCCTTTGGGAGATAAAATGTTCAGTAAGTAGCTGTATAAGATTTTTCCATGAACATCTTTATTTTGTGCTTTTTCATGGAGTTGATGAAGTATCTAAGCTAAAACTTCGCTGACCTAAACAATTCACAACAATTCTTATTTAAAATAAATATTCTTTCAGCATTTTTTGAAAAGCCCATGAGGCATAGCTTGGTTCCTCGTATTTGTGAGTCAACATGAGAAAATTAAAGCTCAATTCGTGAACGCCTGCAAGAGGAAGCTCAGCCAGATCGCCTCGGTTTAACTCTTCTTGTATTGCTAGTTTGTTTGTCAAAGCTAGGCCTACGCGGTGCTTTACCGCCTCCTTGAGCAAATCTATGTTGCCAACATCTATGAGGGTTTCGACGTTTATGTGATGTCTTTTCAAAAAAGCGATGGCGATCTCGTTGATGTTCGACGGCGTCGAGGCGAATATGAAGGGCATGCCTCCAAGCTCCGAAGGGTCGATCTTATCTTTTCCCCTCCATGGATGTTCGGGCCAAGCTATCAGGGCCATACGGTCCTCGTATATTTTTGAGAGCTTTAGAAGTGGCGAAAGTATGGCCATTCCATCGGGGACGAAGCCGATGTCCGCGTCTTTTGCCTCGACAGCGCGCTTTATCTCGTTTGCGTCTAACGTTTGTAGCGTCAAGTCAATCTTTGGGTAATTTTTGTGATATTCAATCAACGGTTTCATGAGGAGATGTTGCGCCAAATGGTGAGTGCTTGCCAAATTTAAATCTCCGACCTCCAGACTTTTGCTGGCTTTCAGTTTTTCGGTAATCAAATCAGCCTTTTCGATGATCTCCTTTGCTGTTTCACGAAAGATCTTACCATCGGCAGAGATGCATAACCGTCTACCCTTTTTATCAAAGAGTTTTACCTCAAATTCCTCTTCAAGCGCCTTTATTTGTTGACTAACTGCCGATTGTGTAATAAAAAGTTTGGAGGCGGCGCCCGTTATGGACATCTCGTCGCAAACGGCAAGGAAGGTTCGAAGTTGCTGCAGGGTCATGTAACCATACCTCCGTCGGTTCAATTTATAAGCTATGCCTAAAGTATATCAGAAATAAATATTAATTGTTACTTAAACGAATTAAGGTATAATAAAAATTAATAAACGATCATCATAATGGTGAGGTTATTGTGCTAATGCGAGAAACATTTCAGGATATTGTGCGCCAACTTTCGCCTGCAATTATCATCGAGTTGTGCTCCAAGTTTGTCGGCATCCCAAGCATATCCGGCAGGGAGGAAAAGATAGCCTACTTTTTGTCAGACCTCCTTAAGATGCTTGGTTACGACGAGGTCTTCATGGACGAAATGGGAAACGTCATTGGAAGGCAGACGTTTAGCTTGGGCGGAAAGCGCTTGCTTTTTGAGGCCCAGATGGATCACGTCGATACCCGAGACTCCATAGAATGGTCCTTCTACCCCTATGGCGGTGTCATAAGCAACGGATGCATCTACGGCAGAGGTGCCGTAGACGCAAAGGCAAGTTTGGCCGCGATGATAATCGCGGGCTCCGAGCTTAAAAAGTGCTCTGATTCATTAAGGGGTGAACTGGTCGTCGCTTGCGTCGTTAACCAGGAAGTGGCCGAAGGCGTTGCCTCGTCCAAGGTGTATGAGTTTTTTAAGCCAGACGGCGTAGTCATCGGAGAGGCCTCAAATTTAAACATCAAAAGAGGCCAACGAGGAAGAGCTGAACTTATCATCAAAGCACAGGGGAAAAGCGCCCATACTTCCTTTCCTCTATCTGGAGTCAATGCCGCTGAAAAAATGATCTTTCTCATCACCTTTATAAAACAGCATTTCTTGCCGCCCCGTCATTACCTTCTTGGTGACGGAATCTTGGTCCTCACCGATTTAGCGACGTCACCTTCCTTAGGGACAAGTGTTTTGCCTGACAGATGCGTGGCCACCTTCGATAGGAGGCTTTTAGTTGGCGAGACCGAAGGAAAAGTCATCGAGGAGATTTCGCGCCTCATCTCACTTGCCAGGGATATCGACCCCGATGTACAAGCTGACGTCACCATTGCCGAGGATTACGTCGAATGTTTCACTGGGAAGCGTTTGAAGGTCAAACATTTTGCCCCAGGTTGGTTTTTCGAGGAGGGCGAAGAGCTCGTAAAAAGGGCGGTAATTGGCTTGTGTTCGATTGGGATGGAGCCTTCCTTGTCAGAATCTGGTTTTGGTACCAATGGCTCTTATTACGGAGGAATAAAAGGCATCCCAACAATAAGCTTTGGCCCATCAAAGGAAGACCTTGCTCACACGAAAGATGAACACGTAAATATCAATCAACTCATAAAGGCGACGCAGGGGTATATGGCCATAGCTGCTTCTTTTTTGGCTTAAAGACAGTGTGCGGTTAGTTGACAGTCTTTGTTATCGAACGCGAATGACATTGAAGAGGAGGTATTCAAGTGGCTCAAGTAAAGAAGTTGAAATGCGTCCTTTGCGGAAGGGAATTTAACCCCAAAAGCGATGTCTTTACATGTCCCGATTGCGGGCCCAACGGTACCTTAGATGTATTCTACGACTACAAAGAAGTAAGGCAAAAATTTACGCCCGAAGCTTTGTCTATAAATAAAAAAAGAAGCATCTCCCGCTACATAGATCTTCTCCCCGTAAGCGACCCGGCCTTTTTCCCGAACCTCAAAGTCGGTTGTTCGCCGCTTTATGAAAGCGCCTACTGGGCTAAAAGGCTCAAAGTAGAGCAAGTTTTGATCAAAGACGACGGGAGCAATCCTACGGCTTCCTTCAAGGATAGGGCAAGTTTCATAGGTGTGGCTAAGGCCAAAGAAAGGGGCGCGACGTCTATAGCATGTGCTTCTACTGGCAACGCCGCAAGTTCTTTGGCAGGATGCGCTGCCGTCGGAGACCTTGATTGCTACATATTTGTCCCGGAAAAAGCTCCCATAAATAAAGTGACTCA
>NZ_CALETC010000279.1:0-4808 GCF_937920065.1 Acetomicrobium mobile | reverse complement strand
GTTTTTGAGCTTAAAGGTCTCGTCGAGGACGCGCCTCTCAAGCTCGCGAAAATGACCTTCGCCGCAGGTTGCAAATATCTCGGCGATGCTCATCCCGGCCATGGCCTCTATCAGGTCGTCGGTGTCCAGGAAGGGCAGCCCGGTGAGTTCGGAGAGCTTGCTTCCCACGGAGGTCTTGCCGGCGGCCATGAAGCCCCCGAGGTACAACCTGAATGAAGTCCCCTTTAGATCCGGTTTATCTTTTTTTATCTTTTCAACCGTTTGGGTTACAGTCATATCATGCATGAAGCATCCTCCTTGTCCGTTCTATATGTTCTTTGAGACGACCTTTCAGGTCTTCCATCCTATCGCCGCCAAACTGCTCGCATATGGCTTGCGCAAGCACAAGCGACGTCATGGCCTCTCCTACGACGCAGGCAGCCGGCACGACGCAGACATCTGCTCTTTCCACGTGGGCAGTGGCGCCCTGCTTGGTTTGGACGTCAAAGGTGTGAAGTGGCTTTTTAAGCGTGGGGATGGGCTTTAAGGCCACGCGAACTAAGATATCCTGACCGTTTGTTACGCCGCCTTCGATGCCGCCCGCGTTGTTTGAGCCGCGGTCCCATTGGTCGGATAAAAGGACAAATTCATCGTGCACCTCGCTTCCGGGCTTCTTTGAAAGCTCGAAACCTCCCCCTATCTCAACGCCCTTGGCCGAAGGGATTGCCATCAAAGCCTGGGCCAGCCGGCCGTCCAAGCGCCTGTCCCATTCGCTGTAGGAGCCTATGCCTGCTGGGACGTTTTTCGCTATGACCGCAAAGGTTCCGCCAAGGGAATCGCCGCTTTGCCCAGCCTCGTCTATCGCCCTTCGAAGGCGGGCTTCCATATTGCGTCCTGCAACTCCCATGTCTGAGCTGTATGCCTCGGCCCATTTTTCGTCGCTTTCCGGCAAATCTGCGATTTCCGTTCCTATGGACGTAACGGCACTTCTTACGGTGATTCCAAGTTCGATTAAAAAGGTTTTGCAGATCGCGCCTGCCACGGTCCATGCAGCTGTCGCCCTTGCGCTTGCCCTCTCTAAGACATTTCTTGCCTCTTCAAATCCGAACTTTGCCATGCCCGCAAAGTCGGCATGTCCGGGCCTCGGTCGCGTCACGGCCTTTTGTGCCGCTTCTTCCTTGTCAACTTTGAAGGGGTCCATGGCGCCTCTCCACTTTTCCCATTCGCTGTTTCGAAGGACGACCCCGATCGGGTTTCCCGTCGTAAGCCCTCCCCTGACTCCCCCGAAATATTCGAATTCGTCCTTTTCAAGCTTCATGCGCTCCCCGCGCCCATATCCGCGCCTTCTGCGGGTGAGGTCCTGCTCGATAAGCTCCTTTGATATTGCAAGGCCGCAGGGCATCCCCTCAAGGATGATGAGATATCCCTTCCCGTGAGATTCACCACAGGTTAAAAAGCGCAGGCTCATGATGAAACCTCCTTAAGGCATGTTTGCGTAAGTTTGGTCAGGTCGTCGAAGAAGCCCGGGTAGGATATGCTGACGCATTCCTCATCTTCGATGCGAACCGGTCCTGTCGCGACAAGGCCGGCGACGGCCATGGCCATTGCTACGCGATGATCGCCAAAGCTTTTTGCCCTGCCGCCCGAAAGGGCAGTTCTTCCTTCGATGATCCATCCGTCATCCGTCTCCTGTATCTGGGCTCCAAGGGCTTTTAGGTTTATGGCCATGGCATGTATCCTGTCGCTTTCCTTTACCCGCAGTTCCCTTGCTCCTCTTATCTCGGTTATCCCTTCGGCCCGGGTGGCGGCCACGGCCAGCACTGGAAGCTCGTCGATGAGCGAGGGGACCTCTTCGGGCGAGACGGTCGTGCCTTTAAGCCGGGAGGATCTTACGGCTACGGTGGCCGTCCTTTCCCCTCCGCTCAAGGTTTCTTCTTCAATGGCGTAATCAAGCCCCATCCTCTCAAGCACTTTCAGAAGCCCTGTCCTGGTGGGGTTTACGTTTACCTCTTTTATGCGAAGCTCGCTTTCTGCTGTTATTGCGGCGGCGACTATCCAAAAAGCTGCCGCCGAGAAATCTCCCGGTATCCTCCAGCTTTCGCCCGGAATGGAGCTTGTAGGATACACCGTGACCTTGAGGCCGTCTTTAAGTACGGGGACACCTAGGTATTCAAGCATTATCTCGGTATGGTCCCTCGTGGGGGAAGGTTCAATGACTGTCGTTGCGCCCTGTGCGCCCAGACCGGCAAGCAGTATGGCTGTCTTTACCTGTGCGCTTGCCACCTGAAGGGCGTGAACGCCGCCGCTAAGCTTTCTTCCCCTGACCGCCAGGGGAAGCCTTTCGCCAAACTCGCGGCCGTCGATTTTTGCCCCCATGGCGACCAAAGGTTTTACCACCCTCCCCATGGGTCGTCTTTTCAGGCTTTCGTCTCCCGTCACGACGGCAAATAAATTCGGGATGCCCGACAGAAGGCCGAGCAAAAGGCGGGCCGTGGTGCCGGAATTTTTGGCGTCGAGCACGTCCTTTGGTTCCTTGAGGCCTGTCGGTGCCTTTATTTTGACCGTGTTAAAGGCCTTGTCCTGCTCAACGGCGCATCCCATCGCCTCAAGGCATGCCAGCGTGCTGGCGCAGTCCTGTCCGGGGGAGAAATTGGATACCTCTACGCCGTCCCTCGTCATGGCACCAAGAAATGCCGCCCTGTGCGATATGGACTTGTCGCCGGGCACGTGAATTTCGCCATTGATTCGGCTGGTTGGGTTAATTTCTATCATTTGTCTCACCTCGTTGCGCTAATAGCGCATCTCTCGACTCTTTTGCATTGGCTGCAAACTTAAGCAGTTCCTTTGGGTCCATCTTTGACATCTCCGACAAAATGTCCATGAAGTCCTTTATCGCTTGGCTTATAAAGCCTTTGTTCGTCTCCCATACGTCAGCGATAAGCCAAGGGGGGCATGAAGCCACCCTGGTCGTGTCCCTGAAGCCGCCGGCTACGAATTTTGGAAGCTCTTCCTGTTGGGACGCCCTTGTGCCCGCAAGTGCCGCAAGGGCTGTGGCTAAAAACATGGGGAGGTGGCTCGTTACTGCCACTATCTGGTCGTGTTCCTCGGGGCTTACGATTACAGTATGCGAGCCTAAGGCGCAAATTAGGTCTTTGGCCAGCTCTACGGCTTTATTGCTTGACGAAGCGGTAGGCACCAATGCGCACACGGCCCCTGCAAAAAGGTCCGCAGATGCGTTGTCTATGCCGCCCTTTTCCTTGCCTGCCATGGGATGAAGCCCTACGTATCTTTCCTTCCAGATGACGGATAATTCCCTTGACAACGAATGCTTGGTGCTTGCGGTATCAGTTACCGCTTTAAGCTTCTCATCAGCGCAGGGAGCGATCCTTTGGCTTAAATTGACCATTTGGCTTGGCGGCGTGGCAAGAATCAAAAGATCGACCTCTTGGGCCATTTCCTCCGGCCTGCATGCTTCGGTGATCGCCCCGGAGGCAAGGGCGCGCCCTACGACATGTTCGTCCCTGTCCCAGCCAAGCACATTTTTCGTCCACCCGCATTGAAGCAGGCGTTTCCCAATTGAGCCGCCGATGAGGCCAAGGCCGATGATCCCTACGCTGCTACACTGCACTTTGAACACTCCAGAGATTTGCCCGAAATGGCAGAAAGCAGCCTTTTTATGGATATCATGAGGTCGTCAAACTCCTCGAGGTCCAGCGATTGGTCTCCGTCGCTTACGGCCTCCTTGGGGTTGGGGTGTACCTCTACGATGAGGCCGTCTGCTCCTGCAGCCATCGCGGCCAGGCTCATGCTCGGGACCAAGGCCCTGTCGCCCGTGCCGTGGCTAGGGTCGACTATGATCGGAAGGTGGCTAAGGCTCTTTATCAAGGGTACGGCGTTTAAGTCCAGGGTGTTGCGCGTCCTTTTTTCAAAGCTCCTTATCCCGCGTTCACATAGTATGACGTTGAAATTCCCGCCGGAGAGTATGTATTCTGCAGCCTGCAGCCATTCGTCCACGGTGGCCATCATCCCGCGCTTAAGGAGGACGGGCTTGTCGATCTTGCCCAGGGCCTTTAGCAGGGAGAAGTTCTGCATGTTGCGCGAGCCGACCTGCAGTATGTCGGCATGGGGAAGCATCAGGTCTATGTCCTCGGGGGTCATGACTTCCGTGACTATGGGAAGGCCCGTTATCCTTTTTGCCTCTGAAAGAAGGTTCAAACCTTCGACGCCCAGGCCCTGGAAGGAGTAGGGGTTAGTCCTCGGCTTGTAGGCGCCGCCCCTGAGGGCCATCGCACCAGATTTCTTAATGGCCTGTGCCGTTTTAACGATCTGTTCCCTGTCTTCGACTGCACAGGGTCCCGCTATGACCAGGGCATTTCCGCCACCGATGACCACTCCGGGGGCTATTTCGACGGTGCTTTCTTCCTGCAGCCATTCGCGGCTTGCCAGCGGGAACTGGGATTTTGCTATGGTGAAATTGGCTACCTCCGGCATCTCCTGCAGCTTGCCTTCGTTTATCAAGCCCTCGGCCAGCACTATGGCTTCGCAGCCATCTTTGATTATTCGCGCCCCGATGCCTGCCTCGTCTAATCTCATGAGCAGCCTTCCTGCGGATGCCCCTCTGTTCGTCGTTATGATCGCCCTTGTTGCTGTCATTTCTTTTCCCTCCTTCTTGAAATAAAAAATCCGGGGTTCGGCTTTGAGACCGAACCCCGGATTGTCTTGCTAATATGATACTTTACTATACTATATTACGATACTGCTTCCCGCCCGGCGGTCGGTCTCCATAAGAAAATTGGCCAGAAGCGTAATAATAACGCCACTGGCCGTCG
>NZ_CALETC010000278.1:0-8340 GCF_937920065.1 Acetomicrobium mobile | reverse complement strand
TGCAAAAGATCTGCATCGGGAAAATGATGCTAAGACACCTGCCTCTAGAAATTTTCCACACTATTTAAAATAGAGCCGCTATCAACTTGACCGAGCAAAATATGTATGTTAACATAATAAAAGTGACTGGGCTACCATGGTATACCAGATACGAGGTGTAGCTGGATGACGAGAAAGGAACTGGCCATTAATATTTACAATTTGATAAAAGAAGGCAAACTCGGTCATAATGGTAAGCTGCCTAGCGAACGGAAGTTAGCTTCTATGTGTAATGTTACCCGTCCATTGATAAGAGAAGCCCTGGCGATACTCGAAGCGTTCGGTATAATCGAGGTTCGTGATCGACAGGGCATTTTTATAAGAGAAAAGTCCTGGAGCGAAATTTCGTTACCCATTTCTTTTTTAGTAGATTGGCCGTTAGATATCCTTCCTCAAGTCTTCGAGGCAAGGCTTATCATTGAACCAAAAGCCGCCGCTTTAGCGGCAAAAAGGCGGACTGAGTCGGATCTCGAAAAGCTACGAGAGACGCTCGCTAAAATCGAAGAGCTTTTTAAAGAAGATAAGCATGAAAAAGCATTATTAGGCGAGAAGTGGAACTCTATCTTTCATGCCCTTGTTGTCGCATCGTCACATAACGACGTTTTATGCAGAATGCACGAGGGCATTATACGTTTATACGAACGTAACGTGTCATCCTTTCCTAAGGAAAATGCGCCTATGCCATTCGAGAAGTGGCCAAGAGAAATTTGGGCTGAACACGCAGGGATAGTTGAAGCTATATCAAGGGGAGACGAAAAAGCAGCTGAAAAGAGAGCATTTCAGCATGTTGCCATCTCCCAAGAACGTATTTATCACTTTACTAAATCTTTAGGGCTTAAATTTTTCGTACCACTTACAAATGAACATGTAAAGGAGGATTAACCTCATGCACGCGCTTGAAAAGTTGTTGGCGAAAGCTTCAGGCAAAACTAGGGTCAAACCAGGAGAAATTGTTGAAGCAGAAGTAGATCTAGCCGAAGTAAATGACCTTTACCTGCAGGTTATAAAGTCTTTCTATGAAATGGGCGGTACAAAGGTAGCACACCCCGAAAAGATTGCCTTCGTTTTTGATCACTATTCTCCTCCCCCCACTATAAAGGCCGCAGATAACCAAAGGCAGATGAGGGAATTTTGTGAGAAGATGGGCATCAAGATGCTTTTTGATGTAGGAGAAGGAGTATGCCACCAACTTTTGGCGGAAAGCGGTCTTGTGGGGCCCGGAGAGGTTGTAATAGAGACGGATTCTCACACCACAACCTTAGGCGCCCTGGGTACTTTTGCGACGGGAGTTGGTGCCACAGATCTGGCTATTATCCTTCTTACAGGTCGTCTTTGGTTTAAAGTACCTCCCGTCATTAATATTTGTCTTGATGGCAAGATGTCCGATTTTATCATGGCCAAAGACATAATCCTTCATGTATTGGGAAAGCTAAAACAAGATGCTGCTATCTATAAAGCAATTGAATTTACGGGTTCGACGGTCTCGTCTATAAAGATGGATGAACGATTCGTCCTGTGCAATATGTCAGTTGAAATGGGTGCTAAGACGGCATATATACAACCTGACGAAGTAACTTTTGAATTTCTTGGAGATCAAGGTTCAGAAATAGAAAATTTCGAAGTCTTTACTACCGATGATGATTTTAATTATTTTGAATCCTACTACGTAGACGTAAGAAATCTATCCCCTCAGGTCGCCCTTCCAGGAAGTGTTGATAACGTGTGTGGAATTGAACAAGTAGAAGGGATCCCAATCTCTCAGGTATTTATTGGAACGTGTACAGGAGGGCGATTAAACGACATCAAAATTGCCTCCGAAATTTTAAAGGGCAAACACGTAGCGAAAAACGTTCGCTGCATTGTAATCCCAGCATCGAAAAAGATTCTTCAGGAAGCCCTCAAACGTGGTTATGTCCAAACCCTCCTAGAAGCCGGAGCGATCTTCGTGACGCCAGGCTGTGGTCCTTGTCTTGGTGCCCATGAAGGGGTGCTTGCCCCGGGCGATGTATGTGTATCGACGTCAAGCAGAAATTTTCCCGGACGCATGGGAAGCACAAAAGCTTTCATATACTTAGCTTCTCCCGCTACGGCTGCAGCATCTGCTGCTAACGGCAAGCTCACGGATCCACGTAAACTGCTTTAAGGAGGGTTAGAAGTTGAATCAGATAGAAGGAAAAGTTTTTATCTTCGGAGATAACATAGACACGGATCAAATTTATCCAGGCAGATACTTGGAACTTACGGAACCTCAGGATATAGCAGCTCATGTTATGGAAGGAGCAGATGCAACTTTCCCATCCAAAGTTAGCCCTGGAGCAATAATCGTTGCTGGTAAAAACTTCGGCTGTGGTTCAAGCCGCGAACATGCCGTTATAACCTTACTTGCAGCGGGTGTAAGAGCCGTAGTCGCTAGATCCTTTGCCCGCATTTTTTATCGTAACGCTATCAACCGGGGACTTTGCGTGGTGGAAATACCGGAGCTCGATCTTTCAAAAGTTAAAGATGGGCATGAAGCCGTAATAGACATCGAAAATGGTGTTATGGCCTTTTCTAATGGATGCGAATTTGTCTTTGTGCCCTTTTCAGAACATATCTTGGAGATCTTAAAGGCAGGCGGCGTTATTTCCCTTTATAGGTCAAAAATGAAGGAGAGGTGATTTGATAGCCTGATTTTAGAAAGCATTTGTTGATATCACATTAACCAGAGAAGGGGGAAAGTGCAAAATGAGGCGATTAGTTATAAGTTTAACATCTATTTTGGTCATATTGGCGATATTTGGAACGTTTAGCGGTACGGCGAAAGCAGCATATCCGGAAAGGCCGATTACTTACGTTATAGCTTTTAATCCAGGCGGAGAATCGGACATTACAGCAAGGGCACAACAACCTCACTTAGAAAAAATTCTCGGAACGCAGGTAATTATAACCTATAAAATCGGCGGCGGCGGGGCAGTAGGATGGTCGGAAATAGTGCGCACAAAACCTGATGGCTATACGATTTGTGGTCATAACATACCTCACATAATACTACAGCCGCTTCAGCGGAAGGATACAGGTTATAAAACATCAGATATAAATACCGTTTGTTGGTTTGAGGCAACGCCCAACATGTTAGTCGTTCCTGTAGATAGCAAGTTTAAAACCCTTGACGATTTCGTTAAATACGCTAAAGAGCATCCTGGTCAAATAACCCTTGGCGGAAGTGGAAGTTACAGTGCAAATCACCTCGGGACGGTTGAATTTAATGAGGCGGCGGGTATCGATACCGTTTACATTCCTTTTACTGGTTCAGGCGATGCCGTTCCTGCATTTTTAGGAGGTCATGTGACTGGATTAATGACCTATACCACCATGGCTGCAAATTATAAAGATCAAATGCGACCCTTAGCTGTAGCTACAGAAGAGCGTTTATCGTTATTCCCAGATGTTCCTACGTTTAAAGAACTTGGCTACGACTTTGTAGAAGGTGCTTATAGAGGTATATGTGTGCCTCCCAAGACACCCGATGAAATAGTAAATAAATTGGCTGATGCCTTCAAGCAGGTTAATGAGACACCTGAGTATAAAGAAATGATGGAGTCGATGGGATTTCAAATGGTTTTTTACGGACCGGAAGAGTCGAAGAAGTTTGTCGAAGAACGCACAGAGTATTACAAAAGAATATTGGACAAATTGGAAATGAAATAAATCGCAGTTAAAAGTGGCCTGTAGATCTGGGAGGGGTGATTTGAACGATGGGTATATTTTTAGATGCGTTTATTAATGTTCTTGCTTTTAAGAATCTTGCTGCCATGACTTTACTCATTCCACTAGGCATGATGGCCGGAGCCCTGCCCGGGTTTACGGCCACTATGGCAGTGGCAATATTGGTCCCATTTACCTTTGCTATGGATCCTGTAATGGGACTTATATGTGTAAGCGCCGTGTATTGTTCAGCCATATACGGCGGTGCTTTTCCTGCTATCCTGATCAACACCCCAGGGACGCCTTCCTCAATCGCTACATGCTTTGACGGATACCCCATGACATTGCAGGGAAGGGCGCAAGAAGCTTTATTTACTATTGCATTTGCTTCGCTTGTCGGGGGTTTTATTGGCACAATTGGGCTTATAGCATTTTCATTGCCTTTGGCGAAGATTGCCCTCAAATTCGGTCCCCCTGAGTACTTCTGGGTAAGTATTTTTGGTCTTACTATTATCGCAGGACTTTCAGGCGATTCCTTATTAAAAGGTGTAGCGGGAGGGATACTTGGATTACTAATTAGCACTATTGGCATTGCTCCCGTTGGTGGTGATGTGAGATTTACCTTTGGCATATCCTCGTTTCAAGGCGGCGTAGAGCTCATTTCAGTTTTGATTGGTTTCTTTTGTATACCAGAGGTTTTTAAGATGGCACGAAATCCCGTTGGTTCCTATTTGAAAAACACTAGCGTTGGCAGTACCGTTGAGGGCTATAAAGAAGCCATATTTAAGGGATTTCGAAACGCTTTTGCTGATGTAGTTAACCTTATAAGATCTTCTATTATTGGACTTTTCGTAGGGATTTTACCAGGCGCTGGCGGTAATATTTCCAACTTAATAGCTTATAACGAAGTTAAAAGGGCTTCCAAAAACCCTGAGAGCTTCGGTAAGGGGAATCCTCAAGGGATCGTAGCTACAGAAACGGCTGATAAAGCAACAATTATGGGATCTTTCGTACCGCTTCTTACCTTAGGTGTTCCAGGATCTCCAGTAGCAGCAGTTGTTTATGGAGCTTTAATGATTCAGGGACTCAACCCCGGACCCGAACTTTTTACAAAACATGCGGAGATTACATACACATTTATGACGTCCTTCTTCGTGGCCACGGCTCTTACCGTATTAATTGGAATGTTTGCTGGTGTTTTGTTCTACCAAATTATAATGCGATTGCCAATCCGCGTATTGGTGCCAGGAATTTTGCTTCTGACCATCGTGGGTTCCTATGCCGTGAGGAATAATTTCATGGACGTAATATTTATGCTTGGAAGTGGATATCTCGGTTATGTACTTGGGAAGTTGGGATTTAGTCCAGGCCCGGTTGTCTTGGGGCTTGTGCTAGGTCCGATCGCTGAGAAAGGACTAGTACAGGGGTATTTGATGGGAAACAGCATATCTCCAGGCATGCCATGGGTAATATTTTTCACAAGGCCTATATCAATCGTTTTGATTGTGATTTCTTTGATATCCGCTTTGTGGCCCTTTTATTCAGCTCGTAGAAGAAGGAGGGCTGCCTGATGATGTTGAATTCAGATCTTTATGGTGGTCTTGTTATGCTTGTTTTTGCGGCTATGTTTTGGTTTCATATTGGAGATTTTACTAAATTCGGGTTGATGTTTCCAAAAGTCATTATAGTGCTTTTGGCCGTTACTGGGATCGCATTAATAGTAAAATCTAAAATCAAACCGCAGTACGTTGAGTCTTTCATAAAAGAAATTAACAAGTACATGGCAGCAACTATGCTGTGGTCGCTAATATGGGTCGTTTCGGCAAATTACGTTGGGTTTTTCGTGGCTAGTACAATCTCCATGTGGGCCATCCAGTGGACACTTAGCGATGAGCGCAATCTCAAGACTACTATTCTGTCGCTGGCTGTGGCAATTGGAAGTGTTTTTGTAATATATTATGTTTTTACTCAATATTTATATATTTTCTTCCCACAAGGCTTTCTTTTCTAAAGATGAGGTGGTTTCACGTGTTGATGAATATGAAATATGGTAAATCGGAACTTTCGTTTAATATAGATCAAGACAGAGTAACCAAAATACTTGAACCCAACGAGAGACCGGGCATTGAAGATGCCCTACGGGGTGTGCAAGAAGCGTTAAATAATCCTATAGGTGTTCCTTCTTTGAAAGAATTGGTCAATAGAAAAAATCCAAAGAGTGTCGTGATAGTCGTGAATGACATCACTCGACCCACTCCTTATGAGAGTTTACTTCCGCCTTTGCTCGAAAATCTTCATGCAAGCGGTATAAGCAAAGACCAAATCACTTTTCTTACAGCTACAGGCATCCATGATCCTCATACCCATGAGCAGAACGTGGAAGTGTACGGCAAAAATTTAGTCGATGAGTATAAATTTGTCTCTCATTGCGCTGATGACGTTTCTTCTTTGCTCGAGTTTGGCGAACTTTCTACGGGTTTAAATTTAACAATTAATAGATTGGCTGCAGAGGCGGATTTCCTAATCACTTTGGGTGTAATTATGCCCCACTATTTCGCTGGATTTTCCGGTGGAAGAAAAAGTATTTTGCCAGGAGTGGCAGGCAGAGTATGCATAGAAAAAAATCATTCTCGCATGGTGTATCTCATGGATGACCTTCCTCCTTTAAGGCGAAATCCCGTGAACCTTGAAATGATAGAAGCAGCTAAACTTGTTGGAGTGGACTTCATTTTAAACGTAGTGACAAACAGCAAAAAGGAGATAGTAAAAATCGTAGCAGGGGATTTGGAAAGCGCTTGGTACGAAGGTGCATCAGTATCATCTGATATGTACGATGTACCCATTGAAAGTAAAGCTGATGTTGCTATTGTGAGCGCTGGAGGATACCCGAGGGATATTAACGTTTATCAAGCTCAAAAAGCACTTGATCATGCCGATAAGGCAACTAAACTTGGTGGGACCATTATCTTGATCGCAGAATGCTCACAAGGGTATGGAGAGCGTACTTTCGAAGAGTGGATGCGCGATGCAAAACGTCCTAGCGACGTGATCGAACGTATAAAGAAGAAATTTGCCATGGGCGGACATAAGGCTTACGGCATATGCAAAGTGGCCGAAGAAAAGGAAATAATATTAATTTCTTCTTTATCAAAAGAGCAAACGGAAGGTCTGTTCATGCGCAAGATGGATTCTGTTGAAGAAGCGATAAAATACGCAGAAAAGAAGCACGATAGGCCGAATTACATATTAATGCCTTACGGCAGCCTGACGGTTCCCGCGCTTTGTAAATAGTTTTTAACGGACGTATCTATCGCAGAGATGTGAGGTGGATCTTATGGATTTAACAAATGAAGAAATGCTAGAAAAAGCCAAAAAGCCTGCAGAAGAAGCAATAAAATTGCATCGTTTCTATCACGGGAAAATGCAGACAGTGCCAAAGTGCTGCATTAGGGACATATCGGACTTCGCCATATGGTACACGCCGGGCGTGGCGGAACCATGCAGGCAAATACAGAAAAATCCCGATCTAGTTTACGAATTTACCAATAAAGCCAACGCGATAGCAGTTGTGACCGACGGGACAAGAGTGTTAGGCTTAGGTGATATAGGACCTGAAGCTGGATTGCCTGTGATGGAAGGAAAGTGTATGCTCTTTAAATACCTCGGTGGCGTTGATGCCGTAGCCATCTGCCTTGACACAAAAGATCCTGATAAATTTATAGAGACGGTTAAGAATTTAACTCCAGCCTTTGGAGGAATTAACCTGGAGGACATCGCCCAGCCAAAATGCTTTTACATACTTGACGAACTTAGGAAGGATTGCAAGATACCTGTATGGCATGACGATCAGCAGGGAACGGCTGCGGTTAACTTGGCAGGTTTATATAGCGGACTTAAAATCACTGGCAAAAAAATCGATGATATAAAAGTTGGCTTCTTAGGTTGCGGGGCAGCAAACGTGGCTACAATAAGGATATTAATTAGCGCAGGCGTTAACCCTAAAAACGTGCTAATTACGGATAGTAAAGGTGTTATTTACTCGGGGAGAAGCGATCTTGATGACGTAAAGTATGACGTTAAGCGCCATCTCGCTCAAATTACAAATCCTGATGGCATAAGCGGAGGCCAAGAAAAAGTTTTCGAAGGCGCAGATGTGGTGTTTTGTTATACCAAGCCGGGGCCTGATGTGGTGAAAAAAGAATGGGTCGCAAAGATGGCCAATGACGCAATGCTCTTTGCTTGCGCCAATCCAGTACCTGAAATATGGCCCTGGGAGGCTAAAGAGGCTGGCGCTCGAATCGTGGCCACGGGTAGATCCGATTTTCCGAATCAAATAAATAACTCTTTAATCTTCCCTGCTGTATTTAGGGGGACGTTGGACGTAAGGGCATCTGCGATCACTGATGAGATGTGCATTGCCGCAGCTAAGACGCTTTCTGATTGTGCAGAAAAAATAGGCTTGCATGAGGATTATTTGATACCGACTATGGACGAGACGTGGGTGTATCCACAAGTTGCTGCATCAGTGGGAGTAAAGGCGATTGAGCAGGGCCTGGCAAAAATTACCATGTCTCGGGACGAATTGATCCAGGTGGCGGAAGAGAAAATAAGAATTGC
>NZ_CALETC010000277.1:0-1442 GCF_937920065.1 Acetomicrobium mobile | reverse complement strand
CCAATTATATGAGCAAAACCTTTTAAACTGTCCTTTGAAAATCAATTGGGAGGATCGCGATTTATGATAAAGGTCTTACATGCTATTGATGGCAGAGCTTGGGGTGGTGCCGAAAGGGTTGTTGCCATGTTGACCTCTGGCCTCCAGAAAAGGGGAAATTCGGTCAGCGTATGGACATCTAAAAAAGGCGGCTGTGCACCTATATTTAGAGAAAAGTTGGGAGAGGGGGTAGAAATAAAAGAATTACCTCTCTTAAACGATGCAGACATCGTTTCTATTGCGCATTTCTGGTATGCATTAAAAAAATATGATATTGTACACCTTCATTTATCTCATACAGCAGTCCTTTGTGCGGTTGCTTTGGCCATTTCACCAAACCATTATAGCCGTAAAGTGATATGTCATTTCCATGGTTTAATAGCCAACCCCAAGCATTATCGAGCATACACCCAAGGAGTATGCGTCTCGAAGACTGTAGAAATATATGTTAGAGAAAAAATGCCCTGGATGCGGACTTGGTGCGTTTATAACGGTATTGACATAGATAAAGCTGTAAGATCTTTGCCCTTATTGCCTTCCTCCGGCACTGCGATGAGAATTGGGTATTTGGCCAGGATGAGCGAAGGCAAAGGTCATGAAGACTTGATCAAAGCCTTTGCGATGTTAGGGAAAAATAAAGATGTTGAATTGATATTGGGTGGAGACGGCAAACTGATGTCATATCTGCAAAACTTAGTTAAAGAAATGAATCTTGTTGGTAGAGTAAGGTTTTTAGGCTTTATTGATCCGAAAGATGCTTTTTCCTTTTGGAAGTCAATGGATATAGCCTGTTTTCCCTCTTATTACGAAGGATTTAGTTTATCTGCGCTCGAAGCGATGGCTTCACAAGTGCCAGTAATTGCCTATTCAAGCCCGGCACTAATAGAGGCTGTGGGTGAAGCAGGTATTTTTGTTCCGATCGGAGATGTTGATAGCTTAGCCCGTTCCTTGAATAAATTGCTCAGCGATCACGATCTGCGCTTGCGATACGGGAATCTTGCTTTTGAAAGGTCAAAAAATTTTACGACAGATGCGATGGTAGATCAGATCATGGCTGTATATCGTGAAATTTTAAGGGGCATGTGATATGCGTATCCTTCACTACGTCGACGAAAACAGGCTGTCATGGGCGCAGGCGTGGATACAGCTTCTTGAGGCCTTAAGAAAAAAGGGCATAGAAAACTTCGTCCTGTGCCGCCCCGGGGGGACCTTGCATGAGATGCTTGCGCAAAAGGGTTTTACTGTATTTACATGTAAGCCTGCCATTCCCTGGGCGCCGCCGCTTTGTGCATGTATCAAAGATGTGATAAAGGCAGTAAAACCCGACGTCATCCACACGCGCCTTTCACAGGCAGCGTTATTGGGAGGATACTGGGGCAAACGTCTTGGCGTTCCCGTACTTT
>NZ_CALETC010000276.1:0-4313 GCF_937920065.1 Acetomicrobium mobile | reverse complement strand
TAGAAAGGGGAATCGATATATTTGACGCTAGTTGGGATCATCGCAAATCCGGCTTCGGGAAAGGACATCAGGAGGCTAGTCGCTCACGGTTCGGTCTTTGACAACATAGAAAAGGTAAACATTGCGAGGCGCATACTGCTGGGGCTTGAGGCAACGGGCGTCGATAAGGTGCTTTACATGCCCGATTACTTCGGCATAGTTCCCAGGGCGTTGGAGCACGTTCGCCTTAAAATGAGCGTAGAGCCTTTAAAAATGTATTGCCAGGGAACGCAGGACGACTCTACCTTGGCCGCAAAGTTGCTCGAAAAAGAGGGCGCTAAATGTCTCATCGTGCTTGGAGGAGACGGTACCAATCGTGCGGTGGCAAAGGGAAGCATTTCCGTTCCCTTCATGCCCGTGTCAACTGGGACTAATAACATCTTTCCCAGCATGGTGGAAGGCACCATCGCCGGCATGGCGGCAGGCTACGTCGCCGCGGGCACCGTCTCCGCCGAAGAGGCTACATATCCGACAAAACGCTTGGATATCCTGATCGATGGCGAGTTAAGAGACCTTGCGCTGGTGGATGCCGCCCTTTATGACGATATATTCTTGGGATCAAAGGCCATATGGGACATGAGCAAGGTCAAAGAGCTGGTCTTGACGCAAGCCAAACCAAGCAACATAGGCCTGTCTTCTGTAGGGGGCATGATCTTGCAGCGGCATCTGGCCGAAGATGAAGGATTGCACATAATATTGGGATCTTTGGAAGACTCAAAGGAAGGTTTCGAGGTGACGGCTCCCGTCGCCCCGGGGCTGATAAAACCTGTACGAGTCCTTGAGTTTAATGAGATCTCGCTTGGAGACGAGATAGGTTTTGATATAAGCCCGGCCGTCATCGCCCTTGATGGTGAAAGGGAGGTCGAAATCTTGCCGGGCAGAAAAGCTTCAGTGCGCTTGAGCAACAATGGCCCTCGCGTCATAGACATTGAGAGGACGATGTGGCTTGCCGTTCAAAATAAAGGATTGATCGGTCGCAGCAAATAAGGAGGTGGATTTTTATGGCTTTAGTTGTTACAATGCCTAAACTTGGCCTTACTATGACTTCCGGTTCAGTAGCTAAATGGCACAAAAAGGAAGGCGACAAGGTAGAAAAAGGCGAGGTGATCTTAGAGGTTTCTACGGAAAAGATTACCTACAAGGTGGAGGCCGCAGAAAGCGGCGTGATAAGAAAGATTCTAGTCCAGCCTGGTGTCAAGGTCCCTATCGGAACTCCTTTGGCGATAATAGCGGCCCCCGACGAGGACATAAGCGAGCTTTTAGAGGAGGTAGCCGTTCCCGCAGAGGCTAAGGAAGAAGTCAAAGAAGTTAAACCGGCGGCAGTGGAAGCACCCAAACCAGCAGCAGAAGAGGTGTTCATTAGAGCCACTCCCATAGCCAAAAAAATAGCAAAAGAACATGGCATCGATTTGGCCTTGGTAACGGGCACGGGGCCAAAGGGCAGGATCGTGGAACAAGACGTACTGGATTTCATAGAACGGCAAAAAGCTGCCGTTCCAGCGCCATCACCGGCAGTTAAAGCGGCAGAACCTAAAAGAATTCCCCTGTCGGACGTACGCCAGGTAATTGCGGAAAGGATGAGCGCTAGCTGGCAAAACGCCCCCATGGTCACTTTAAACGCCGATGTGGATTGTTCCTCCTTTAAAAACATGCGTGAAAGTTTAAGGACACTTTTTAAAGAAAAAGGTCTAAATCTATCCTACAATTACATATTGATGAAAATGTGCGCCCTGGCACTGAAGGAACATCCAATGCTTAACTCCTACCTGGACGGAAACGAAGTGGTGCTCCTTGATGAAATAAACATAGGCTTGGCTGTGGCAATAGAAGGTGCCCTAATAGTTCCCGTCATAAAAGATGTTGGGAACAAAGATATGTTTCAGATTGCCTCAGAAGGAGATGCCTTGGTAGAAAAGGCCAGAAAGGGCGAACTTTCCGTAGACGATGTCACAGGCGGCACCTTTACGATAACAAACCTTGGCATGTTTGGGATCAGGGACTTCACGCCCATAATAAATCCCCCGCAGTGTGCCATATTGGGGGTTGGGGAGATGAAAGACAAACCCTGCGTTTGCGGTGAAGAGATCGTAATTAAACCGGTGATGACCTTGTCATTGACCTTTGATCATAGGATCGTTGACGGAGCACAGGCAGCCTTATTTTTGAGGCAATTAAAGGAAATGATCGAAAACCCCTTCATGCTTTTGACGTCACTGAAATAGCAGTTCAGCAAAAAGCAAGGAAAATTAGAGCAAGAAAAATAAGTGTAGGGACAAAAAATTTAAGCTCAAAGTCCCTACACTTATTTACATGTTAAAATCGCGTGCCAGGAGGCAGGCGCCCCCCCTTTTTAAAGGAGCGCTAATCGGGCGAAGTTGCAGTTTTTAAGCCCTTTTTCGTCAATTGCCCCAGCAACTTGCCGCTAAATTTTAAAGGAGATTTGTCATCCCCGTTATGGCGTTGATTAACAGGCCATCGGGATCTATGTCCGGTAAATCTTTTCCAACGTCAAGGGTGCTCAAGACCGACCGGCCTATAACGTATCGTCCCTCCACACCTTTGCTTTTGGTCCTTAGCCCCCACAGGTTATGAAAGACGACGACCCTTCCCCTGTAAGATCCAGCGTACAACATTACATGCCCGGGTTTATATAATATGCTTGCAAAGGGAGTCCCACCTTCTTTTATGGCCTTTTCTTTTTGAAGAGGCGTTAGACCTTCAAGGGAAATGAAAGTCCCGCTTTTTGCCTGTGCACTTGAATTTCTTGGCAGCCATATGCCGAAGGGTAAAAAGAAATCTCTCGTAGTTGCCGAACAGTCCCTTTTGCCGTACATTCCTCCCCAGCCGTAGGTTTCACCCATCATCTCGTCTATCAAGGAGGCGGCATTCCATTGACTAAATTCAATTGGCCATCTTTTTGCAAAGTCCCTCGGCAAGCGGACTGCCTCAAGTGTTGCAAGCCCCGCCTCGTCTTTGCCTGTTGGCACCAAAAGCTCCAGATCATATAATAATTCTTCATTCAGAGGAAAAAGGGACCCTATTTTGACGTTGAAGATAAAAAGGTTTCCTTTGCTGACGGCTTTGTCGTCCTTTACTATTACCGCAAGCGGCAAAGGCATGTATCTATCGATGAAGCCTTCGTTAACGTAAGCGATTTTTCTGGAGTCAATCCAACCTGCGGCAAAGGAGGTCTCCACATAAGCAAACGAATTGTCACGGCTGAAATGAGAGATTCTAATCGGTTCTCCGGGGTTCACCCGGGAAACTTGCCCGTAATCGAAAGGGTACCCTTCGCCCGAAAGTTCAGGTGACAGAAATATCGGATCATGAGTGGGAAAGGCCCTTAGCGAGCCTTCGGCTATGGTTATGCCCGGTGCGTTTATATCTTTAAATGCCTCGATGTGCGCCTTGCTGTAAATTTCGTCAAACCACCTTTTTTCTCGCGGTCTTTCATTTTCCCCGTAAACCTTGCCGGGCAAGTAAGCGTTAAAGGGCCACAAAAGGTCGTCTTTTGAATGCCTGAAATCTCCGGACCAGGGCAGGAAAAACCGGTCTTTTGCGCCACTTGCGCGGTTGTTTTGCTCATCCTTTGACAGCAAAGGCATGGCATAGTCACTTTTTAGATAGTAAAAGGGGTTTTGTGAAACCTTCGGCGTCAGTTTTTCGAAGGCCAGAGCTTTCAGGGGACAAAAACATAAAACTAAAAGAAGACCTACAATAAATTTCATGCGATAACTTTTCATTTGCCTTCCTTCACCGCCTTTCAAAGGCAATAAGTAACAATGGCGCCTGTTTTGATGCAAAAAATTTTTCTTTGTCATCAGTTAAGCCGTCGTTACTGCATTTTAGGAAAATTTACAAGTTTTTTCAAGCAAACTTTTGGCCAAGACATCGTTCATACATACAGGTGTAGAATAAGTATAAAGCCACTGAAGTTACTGAGGGTCGATCATTAAATTTTTTATATATCTCGTATCGTGAGGTGTTTGTTTCATGAATAGACGATGCTTCGTAGTTAACTTAAAGGGACTTATAGGCTACGGCGAAGGACTGGTTTTGCAGGAAAAAGCCTTTGACAAGGTTGTTTCAGGAAAAGCTGACGGCATACTTTTGTTGCTCGAACACAAGCCCGTTTTTACCATAGGAAGGTCCGGCGGGAAGGAAAACCTGCTCGTCGATGAAAAATATCTTAAAACCGCGGGGATAGAGTTGTATGAGACGAACAGGGGAGGAAATATAACCTATCATGGTCCGGGGCAGATCGTGGCTTACCC
>NZ_CALETC010000275.1:0-2177 GCF_937920065.1 Acetomicrobium mobile | reverse complement strand
GGCTATGAGGACGAAGTCCTAAAGGTCATCGAAGAAAACATCAAACCCTACGTCGATTCCGTAAGAAAGCACAAGATGAACGCGCTTATAGCCGTAAAAAATGGGCAAAACGGCAAAAAGCTTGGGATATTTGCCCATGCTGACGAGATCGGGTTCGTCGTCGCAAAGCTTGAAGAAAGAGGTTTTTTGAGGGTCGAGCCAATCGGCGGCATAGATCCGAAGGTGGTCATCTCCCAAAGGATAAAGATATTCACCAAGCAAGGTGTCGCCACAGGAGTTGTAGGCTTTCTTCCTCCTCACCTCCAAAAAGATGATCAAAAAGATAAGGTCCCCGATTACAACGACATTTACGTCGACGTATCCTGTAGCCCCTTAAGCGAAGCCGTAAGCGTAGGAGACATTTGCGTCATCGAAGGAAGGTGTGCCTCTTTAGGCGACAGGTTCTCGGGCAAGGCCTTAGACAACAGGGCAAGCTGTGCTGCCCTTATCATGGCCGCCAGCAAGCTTGAGATTATAAAAAACAGGGCTGACGTTTATTTCATCTTTTCAAGCCAGGAGGAGATCGCAGGCCCGGGAGCAGTCTCCGTTGCGTACGAGCTTGGGTTGGACGAGGCCATAGTGGTAGACGTCACCCACGGCAATGAACACGTGCCGCAGATGCCCCCGATTAAGATCTCGGAAGGCCCCGTATTGGCAGTCGGGCCCGTCATAAACAGGGAGTTTTACAAGGCCTTATGTGACGTGGCAAAACGTCACGGCGTAAGGACGCAGATCGAGCCGACGCCCGGGAGGTCTCATACCGACACGGACGAGGTACAGCTTACGAGGTCGGGTATAAAGACGGCGCTGGTCTCCATACCGCTCATGTACATGCACACGCCCGTAGAATTGGTCGATCCCCGCGACGTGGAAGAGACCGCACGCCTGCTTGCTTTGGCAAGCACCGTGAACCTGTGATGAAAGGGGTGAAGGCGTTGTACTTAAAGGAGTTATCCGAACTCGACGGCGTCTCTGGAGACGAAGGACGCGTCAGAAAGTTTATAGAAGAAAAGATCAAAGACAAGGTGGACAGCTTAAAGGTCGACGTACTAGGCAACCTGATCGCCTTCAAGAAGGGGACCAGGTCGAACAGAAAGTTCGTCCTGGCTGCCCACATGGACGAGGTCGGCTTCATGGTGACAAACATAGAGGATGACGGAACTTTGTCATTTGGCCCCGTAGGGGGCGTCGATCCCCGTGTCGTCGTTGGAAAGCACGTCAGGATCAATGGAGAGCTGCCCGGAGTCATCGGTTACAAGGCCATACACCTTCAAAAGAAGGACGAGCTTCTGGCCTCGCCCAAATTCGAAAACCTTCGCGTACATATAGGTGCAAGGTCAAAGGAAGAAGCCTCACGTAAAGTGGAATTAGGAGACTACATCTCATTTGCGACGGATTTCAGGCAGGAAAACTCCAGGGCAACGGGCAAGGCCTTCGACGACAGGGCAGGTTGCGCCGTCTTGATGGAGGTAATAGAGCAGGAACAACGTTACGAGGACGACCTGTACTTTGCCTTCCTGGTCCAGGAAGAGCCAGGCCTGCGGGGAAGCGCGGTGCTTTTTGAACAAGTTTGCCCAGATCTTGCCTTGGTCATCGAGGGGACCACGGCAGGAGACGATCCAGGGCTTCCGGAACATCAGTGGGCAACTCGCCTAGGAGACGGCCCGGCCATCACCTTCATGCACAGGGGCTACGTGGTCAATAAAAAGATCTATGAATCCATACTGCGGGTCGCCCAAAAATACGACATCAAACACCAGCCGAAAAGGAGGACTGCGGGCGGAACGGATGCCGCGCGCCTCGCCAAGACCGGCGGGGGAGTGCCGGCCGGGGTAATCTCCGTTCCTGCTCGATATATCCATAGCCCTTTGTCCATGATTGACCTGGGAGATTTTGAAAACACGGTCAAACTGGTCAGCAAAATCTTAGAAGAAGGAGAGGGTTTTGCAAGATGATAGATTTAATCCAGGAACTGACAGAAAGTTACGGCCCCAGCGGCAGGGAAGAGGAGGTCCAAAAAGTCGTCCTTAAATACCTCGAAGGTCACATAGATGGATACAAGTTCGACCCCGTGGGCAATTTACTCGTCTGGAAAAGGGGAAGAGACGACAAAGAGGTGCTTTTAGACGCCCATATAG
>NZ_CALETC010000274.1:0-2134 GCF_937920065.1 Acetomicrobium mobile | reverse complement strand
GGAGCCAGTGGGCGTGATGCCTGTGGGGGTTCAAATCCCCCCCTGCCCACCATTGTAAATATAAATTATATACACAAATCCCTTCAGAAACGTAGCATATCCATAATCACCTCAAATTATGGAGAAGGTTTTTCTATGCTATTGACAGAGCCTTTGACATCTGTTATCATCTTCGCTTGCATTATAAGCAGTTATTCCCTCTTAACCCATCAAAAACATATAATATAGGGAGGTCGTTGCTCCCATGCCAGAGTTTGTAAAAATGGGGAGAAAACGCGAAAGGTTAACTTTTGGTCCTTCAAAGGAGCTGGTTGCTCTACCTTATTTAGTCGAGCTGCAACATGAATCATATAATTGGTTTTTGCAACCAGATGTTTTTCCAGATTACAGGAAATCCCAGGGACTTCAGGAATTACTCGAGGAGATATTTCCGATAGAAAGTTACGATGGATCCTTTGTCATAGAGTTTGTGCGTTACTACATCGATCCACCTACTTTGACCGAAGAAGAGGCCAGGCAAAAGGACTTGACCTGGTCGATGCCGTTACGTGCCACTGTCCAGCTGATAAACCGCAATACAGGTGAGATAAAAGAAGAAGAAATTTTCCTCGGAGATTTTCCCGTCATGACGGATAGGGGAAGCTTTATAATTAACGGAACGGAAAGGGTTGTCGTGAATCAGCTTGCCCGTTCCGCCGGCGTATATTTTAGCATCGAATCAGGTGCACCTGGACGTGAAGTGTGCAAAGCTAAAATAATTCCTGATAGAGGCGCCTGGCTCGAATTTGATCTTACTCCAAGTGACATCTTGTCAGTGAATATAGACAATCGCCGCAAGGTACCAGCAACCGTATTGTTAAAGGCTTTTGGTATTAAAGACAATACGGAATTGCTGAAAACGTTTGGCGGCGTTGAGGAGGAAGTCGACCTAGTCGAGGAAGATGTTAAGGGACGTCTGATAGCTGAGGATATCATAGATGACTCAGGACATGTCGTCATACCTAAAAATGACCGCCTCACTAAAGAACATATAGAAAAATTGTGGGATATCGGTCGTACGAATGTAAGGCTTTGGAACGTAGACCCTGTTTTTCCTGCCACGCTTGAACGTGACGGGACTGGCTCTTCGGAAGAAGCCATGTTGGAGATTTTTAGGCGCATGCGCCCCAACGAACCTTTAAGGATAGAAAACGCGAAGGAGTACGTTAACTCGCTTTTCTTTGATACTAGGCGTTACAACCTTGGTCGAGTCGGAAGATATAAGCTAAATCGAAGATTAGGGCTTAATATCTCTGAGGAGATCCGGTTACTCACAATAGAGGATTTAATAACAATAACCAAGGGAATACTTAACTTGAGAGATGGGATAGAGCGCGAGGATGATATTGACCATTTGGCCAACAGGCGCGTGCGTTCAGTCGGCGAACTTCTTCAAAATCAGATCCGCATCGGATTACTTAGGATGGAACGAATAGCAAAGGACAGGATGACGACCACTCCGGATCTTTCTGCCGCAACCGCACAAGATCTTATAAACATACGCCCAGTTTCAGCGGCCATAAGGCAATTTTTCGGTTCGAGTCAGTTATCTCAATTCATGGATCAAACTAATCCTTTGGCCGACGTAACCCATAGACGCAGATTGTCAGCCATGGGACCTGGTGGCTTAACAAGAGAAAGAGCTGGCTTTGAAGCTAGGGATGTACACCCCTCTCATTATGGCAGGATATGTCCCATAGAAACGCCGGAGGGCCCAAATATTGGGTTGGTTACTTCATTAGCCAATTACGCTAAGGTAAATGAGTACGGATTTTTGATGTCACCTAAACGAGTCGTCAGGGATAGCTATGTCACTGACGAGGTCGTGTATTTACCGGCCGATGAAGAAGACGAGGCTTTCGTGTCAAGAGCCAACATTCCACTCGATGAAAATGGTCGAATTACTCAAGAAGAGGTACACGTTAGACATCGCGGCTCTATAGTTATAGTGCCTCCCGAACAAGTCAATTATATCGATGTGACACCTAAGCAGATAGTATCGGTATCGGCAGCATTGATTCCCTTTTTGGAACATGATGACGCTAACAGGGCATTGATGGGATCCAATATGCAACGACAAGCCGTTCCTCTGATA
>NZ_CALETC010000273.1:0-16307 GCF_937920065.1 Acetomicrobium mobile | reverse complement strand
CTCGCTCGATTCGGACTTATTGTTCCCCTCTGCCCCCTTCATTTTTTTGCCCAGCTCCCTTCAATCTTTATCTTCATATTCTCTTCATTTCGGAACCGATCACCTTTACCACCATGATCCAATGTTCGGTGTGAAATTCAACGCTACGACCCTTATTGCCACCTACATCACACCCGACCAGAGGTATGCTAAAATTATTTAATACGCGTTTAGCGGCTTCAATATTGCGCTCTCCAATAGTCAAAAAGGAGCTAGATTTTTTACCGGGAATCGAAAACATTTGAGCGCCACCCGCCATTTTAGCTTTAAGCCTTGATTTCAGGGCTCCCAAAGCAATTAATTCTTCCATTAATCTTGGCACAGCCGTATCAACGTATTTACCAAATTTCTTAACGTTTTGGCCCTCATGATTTTCAGGTAACATCACATGGCCCATTCCTGCGACCTTCGCTATTTCATCATAAATAACTAATCCAAGACATGAGCCTAATCCTAAAGAGGTAAGCACCACCGGATGTTTAGCTACAACAATATCCCCCATACCAACGTGATAAACTGGCACCATAGCACTAGAGCACCCCCAGCTTTGAAAGCAACACCGATAAACACTGGGGATCCGGCAAAAGCATGACGTGGCCGCTCAAAGGGCTCTCGTTCCCAGCAACTCGAAGCTGGGTTTCCGAAATGATGGCTACCTCTCCAACCATACCATAATAGGCAGCCAACAGATCGAGTATGGCTCCTAACATATCATGGGCAATGGCCGGTACAGTAACGGGCAAAGGACAATTGATCATGGCACTAATGGCATTCAAAAAGGAGCTCAATACGATGTTGCCCACCTCAACTAATAAACTATCGGCAATTTGGTCCATTTGATCCTGCGACAAATCGCCGAAATCTTTTGCAATTAGCATCCTTACGAGTTCCTTTGCTATATCATCACTCATAATCCAAAGCATGTTTCCAGAAAATTCGCCCTCAAACCGGAGATAAACGGCGCTGACTATTTTCGTGGGAGAGGTATAGCGATCCGCCAATTCGTATATAGAAACTAACTCCGCTTTAGGAACATCCATGGTCACAGCTGACCCCACGAGCTGTGACAGGGCAGTAGCGGCGTTACCCGCACCTATATTTACCGTCTCTCGTATGACGTCCAAATGAAAGGAACTTAAACCTTCCAGTTCATTGTGCCCCATCTTTCGATCCCCAGCCATTCTTTGAGATAAATTAGTTGATCACCAATTCCCAACACCAGCTACATCCAGTATCAATGCAACTTTACCATCGCCTAAAATTGTGGCCCCAGCCACGCCACGCACCTTAGACAGCAATTTTCCCAGCGGTTTTATAACTATATCTTGCTGTCCTATCAGCTCATCGACAATTAGCCCGCGGCGCTTGCCGCTGGCACCCGCTCGCACTACAACGACAGGATATTCTTCTTTATCATACTGTTCTCCAGGATAGCTTAGCAACGCCTTCAAATCGTGTAGAGACAGTATTTCCCCCCTAATAGTGGTCACTAGAGAGCCGTGTACGTGCCTCGTCTCGTTTTTATCCACCAATAACGTTTCTTCCACGTTCTCAAGCGATATGGCATAAGTTTCATCGCCTATGCGTATTAAAAGAGCCAACACTATAGCAAGCGTCAACGGCAGTTTTATTGTAACTTTGGTGCCCTCGCCCACCTTAGAAGTAATCTGGAATTGTCCCCCTAAAGATTCAACTTTACTTTTCACTACGTCCATGCCGACCCCTCGACCGGATAAATCCGTAACCCTTTCGGAAGTACTAAAACCCGGGAGGCAAAGAAGTCCCAGTGCTTCCTCATCGGACATCGAATCGGCTTCCTCTTTGGTGATTAAGCCCTTTTCGCTCGCTTTTCTTTTAACCACCTGGGGGTCAATTCCCCTCCCATCGTCCATTACTTCTATTACAACGCTATTGCCCTCTTGAAAGGCTGCTACGGTTATCGAGCCAACGCGAGGCTTGCCTTTAGCTATTCTTTCTTGTGGGGATTCGATGCCGTGATCCAGTGCGTTTCGCAAAAGATGAATCATCGGGTCACCAATCTCGTCTATGACGGTCCTATCTAGCTCTGTATCGCTACCTTCTATTAGTACTTCTGCTTCTTTGCCGAGACTCCTGCATAAATCCCGAACCATTCTGGGAAATCTATCAAAGACATAAGCTACTGGAACCATCCTTAACTTCGTAACTATCTCCTGAATTTCGGTAGATATTCTGCCTAACTGCAACAACGGTTCCTCGAATTCGCTCAAACTCGCCTCGGCAGCCAGACGCTCTATGCGCGCCCTTCCGATAACCAACTCACCTACTAAATTCATTAATTTATCCAACCTACCGATATCAACTCTCACTGTTGTGCTTTGCTGCCTTTTAAGGGCATTCAATGCATCGCTTATCATGTCTTCCTGAGCCTTTTTATCATCTACTTGTCCGCTAATTGTACCAGGTTCTTGGGAGGCAACTCGCACGTCTGAGACTTCTGGCTCAACAAGCTCAATCTTAAAGGTACTAATATCAGAAATAGAAGACAAAATCTCCTCAGGCACTTCTTTTGGTTCCTTGGTCGTCAAATAAACATAAAAACTATCCCCGAAGTTCTCCTTCTCAAGATCCTCCACTGGCGGCACTACCTTAACAAGTTCACCAATTTCTTCGAGGCGCGTAATTACCAAATAAGCCCTAGCTGACTTTAAAGCACAATCAGAGGCTATTTTTACAAATATCTTATATACATCCAAACCCTGCTCTCTGGCCGTTTCAAACCAACCCAGCTCCATAGAAGTTAAGTCATCAGATAAACTAAATGCTTCTTTTTTTGTCTCCTTACCCTCACGCCCAAAACTCGCCTTTACGATACTTGCAACCTCATGCAACTTATCACTAATTTCTCCCTCTTTTCCTGTCCCTCGAACTTTTTCGATCGCCGCAGAAAGTAAATCCAGGCACTTAAACATTAAATCAATATCCTCGGTCTTTAATTCGTATTCGTCATTGCGCACCATGTCCAACATGTCCTCAAGAGCATGGGTTAAATCAGAAATCCCCTCATAGCCCATTGCAGAAGCCATGCCTTTAAGCGTATGAGCTATGCGAAAGATCTCGTTGATCGTATCTCGGGAGTGGGGATCTTTCTCAAGCAATAAGATAAGGTCGTTTAATTGTACCAATTGCTCACTGGATTCAGCTAAAAATGCGCTTAGGTATTCGGTCATATCCATCGCCATCAACTCCGTAATTTATCATTTATTTTTATTTTGACGCTATTTCCTCCAAGCGATCTGGGATGGCATAAAGAGGCAAAACTTCATCTGCGCCACCGCACTCAATCGTCGCCTTGGGCATCCCGTATATAACACAGGTCTCGTTTGATTCTGCTATCACGTAACCGCCCTTCTGTCTGATTGCTCTGGCACCTTCGGCACCGTCGCGCCCCATACCTGTTAAGACAATTCCCATAGATGCACCGCCAACAACATCCGCCACGCTTAAAAATAATAAGTCCGCGGCAGGCTTAACCGAATGCAAAGGGGGTACGTCCGACAAACGGCATATCAATTGTTTTTCTCTATCACTTTCGACTATAATATGACTTCCTCCGGGGGCAACTACGGCTATGCCTGGTTTCAGCGGCAAGTTATCGAACCCTTCCAATACTTCCAATTTGGAGATTTCATTTAATCTTTCAGCAAAACTCTTCGTAAAGCCACTTGGCATGTGTTGTACTATAACCAAGGGTGCTATGGAAGTGGTTTTTACTCTCTCCAAAATGCTCTGTATGGCTCTGGGACCTCCTGTGGAAGCTGCAATGGCGACTACTTCAACTTCCCCCTTTTTTACAGGTACTAGTCTTTTCGCCTCATGGGGTGGAGGGGTTGCTTTCATCAGCTTTTCAATGTCGATAGATGCAGCAACCAGAACTTTTTCCCTCAGTTCTTGGGCAACTGCTCTCATATCAAGAGATATGGCACCTGAAGGTTTAGCCACAAAATCAACAGCACCTAAAGCCAGAGCATTTATGGTCACCGCCGTGCCCTTGCGCGTAAGACTACTTACCATAACTACCGGCCTAGGCTTGAGGCGCATTATCTCTTTTAAAGCGGCAATGCCGTCCATTCGCGGCATTTCGACATCAAGTGTTATGACATCCGGACTTAATTTAAGTACTTTCTCAACAGCATCTATCCCATCTCGAGCTTTGGCGATAACCTTGATCCTTGGGTCTTCTTCCAAGATATCGGATATGACCTTGCGCATAAATGCTGAATCATCAACAACTAAAACTTTTATCTGTCTAGTCACGGGTGTTATCACTTATGCCTTTCAACTCCTTGCTTCTTACAAACCGAATAAGCCTTTTTTCCACTACTCCCGGGTAGCCCTCAAACTGCAACCCTGCCTCTAGAAAGTCTCCTTCGCGAACTACGCGTATGGTCCTGGAAATTAAGAAGTTGGCCTCTTCCTCCAAATTTAACCTCAAATACAATCTATCATTCTCGCCAAGTATTGCTTTCCCCCTCCTTGCTCTCATTCTCATGCCACCTAAACTTATATCGATACCAACTGCCCTCTCCCAAAGAGCGGTCATGGGAAATTTTTCTTCTAGAGAAAGAGAAAAAAAGAGAACATCAATGTTACACACTACTCTAGCAAACCTGCGTCTTTGGATTTTAACCGGATCGCCAACAGGAACAACCCATAAAATGGGAATACCGTTGCTCATACTTCTTCGAAAAACTTTCACGGGGACCATAGCTGGTGATTTTGTTTCGTATATGATCAACTCTAGAGAAGTATCCTTATATAATGGCACAAGCGCATTTTTGAAGAATGGATGGGAAAGAGCTACCATGCGACCCTTAACGTCTTCTATCCGCGAAGAATAACTTCCCTTATACAAACCAGTCGTTACATTAATTTTAACTTTAACGTTGACATTTTTTTCAAAAATGTCAACTAATACCTGATCATCCAACATCTTCACCTCAGCTGAATCTGCTTTAAAAGTCTCATGCAAAAAGCCTTAATTCCCCTTCCGGAGGGTGCCATTTTAACTTCTCCTCCGCCATCAGGGTTAAACACTTTTTTAGCAATCCAAGCAACACACCTCGATGCTTCGCAGTTGGGGTCCAAATTAACAAAGGGCATTCCCATCTTTATAGCTTCTTCTACACGAGAATCTTTTAATATATAGCCGGCTACATTAATATTCATCCCTAGAAAATCCTTAGCCGTAAGCTGAAGTCTCGATGCAATCTCTAAAGCCTCCTTATCCGATTTTACCATATTGATCACGAGGTGCACTTCTAAAGGAGTGGCTGACTTCCCAGATACCACCTTAAGTAAGCTATAACAATCACGAATGGCAGTTGGATCAGGCGAAGTTACAAGTAACAATGAATCAGATGCCAAAGCGAACACTATTATCGAGCGATAGACCCCCGCACCAGTATCGATGAGCAAAACATCACCATAATCTTCTAGTAAAGAAAACTCATCAATCAACTTGAGCTGTCTTGCCATATCCAAATCTGCCATTTCTTGCAAACCAGTCCCGCCTGGCAGCATGTACACGTTTTCCTGTACTAAAACAAGAATATCAGAAAGCTTTTTCTCGCCATTTACAACGTGACCCAAATGATATTTGGGATAAAGACCAAACATAACATCTATGTTGGCAAGCCCCAGATCACCATCTAGCACAATAGTCCGAACTCCCATCTTTCCCAGAACCGAGGCAAGGTTGACCGACAAGCTTGTCTTGCCCACACCGCCTTTACCACTGGCTATTGTGTACGTTTTTATTCCCCCAGCAATTTCCCTTTTTAAATTTCTCAATTCAGAAGCTTGATCTCTTCTTTCCATCGTGCTAGAACCCCTATTCATTATCGCAAAGCCTTTCTAATCCTAAGGCTAGCCGCGCAATTCGGTTAGGCGAAGCTACTTCAATATCTCTTGGAACGTCTTGTCCTGTTGTAATGTAGGATAATGGCACTTTGCAAGTTTTCGTCAGCCTGAATAGATCTCCAAGCGAAGTTGTCTCATCCACCTTCGTAAAGATAATCGCATCATAGGGAACTATTTTTAATTTTTCTACTACATCCACCATTGTTGGGTAGGAAACATTGGCAGCTATTAAAAGATGTACGCAATCGGGACACAAAGCATCGTAGACTTTGCGGTACTCCTCTAATCTGACGATATCTCTCTGGCTTCTGCCGGGAAGATCGACGAGGATAATTTCTGCATTGTGCTTATTCAGCGCCTTCTCAATCTCGCTACTGCTTGAAACGACCTCCATTGGCACTTCAAGAATACTTGCGTAAGTACGTAATTGTTCCACTGCAGCTATGCGATAAGTATCAGCACCAAGAAGCAACACCTTCTTTTGATGCCACAACGCAAATATGGCCGCAAGTTTGGCTATTGTAGTTGTCTTCCCCACACCCGTGGGACCTATGAACATTGCCTTTTTTCCACCCAAGGCAGAAATAAAATCATTCCCGACTACAGGAATGGATTCCGCCACAAATTCGTCCAATTTCTTGTCATCCTTCGTGGGGAAATAATCCCTAGCGGTCTCCATGGCAATAAGCGGATCAAAACCGCGCTGTAAAAGCAGTTCACATATTTGATTTTCACTGATATCATTTGAGCCTTTGGCAAGGACAGCAAATAATCCCTCAGTCTCTGTGTTTTTGTCATCCAATTCTTGACCCATTTTGCAAGAATCACGTAACAAATCAACGGCCACTTCAGAGAATTCTATGGCATCGGAAAAATTATTTGTCAGTCTCCATAAATCATCTTCCCCAGGCTCAGATCCGGCTGAAGTACTCTCCAGTAATTTCTGAAAGGCGATCAAACGATCGCGTTTTTCTTGCTCAAAATTTTTATGGTTTTCTTCTTCCTCCAAAATACCAGCCGTCACTATATATTTTCTTTTTTTAAACAACCTCAAAAAGCCACCACGCTTAACGGGAATACTAGATAAAACCACAGCTTCGGGACCGAGCTTCTTGCGGGCCTTTTCAAAGGCCTCCTGCTCAGTATCTGCCTCATAAATTATTTGCCTCACTACACGCATCTTACTCCACCATCCCTAAAGATCGTACCTTAGTGCCTGGTTCTATCTCGCTGTAAGAAAGAACGTGCACATTCGGCAGTTTACTTTCAACAATTTTACGAACTATGAACCTCACATCCGGGTGCACCAGTAGCACAGGCAATTTCCCCTCCATAGCCATCCTTTCAACAGCTTTAGAAACTTGAGAAACAAAAAAGTTTAAGACCTTTGGGTCCATTTGTAATTGCCAACCTTGCAGCAAATCCCCCTTTAGCGATTCCCTTATCTTTTGCTCCCACGTGGGTGAGAGCGTAATGACAGTAATTTGTCCGTCCTCTCCCTTGAATCTGTGCGTAATATGCCTTGAAAGGGCTTCCCGCACTCTTTCAGTCAAAAAATCAACGCTTCTAGAAATACGTCCGTCGTCAGCTAAAGCTTCGAATATTGTCACCAAATCACGTATTGGCACGGACTCGCGCAGGAGATTTTGAAGAACTTTTTGAATTTCGCCCAAGGATAAAACCGACATTAGTTCTTCTACGACAGCGGGGTAATTTTCACTAACTGCATCGATGAGCTTTTGCACTTCTTGCCTCGAGAGCAAATCGGCACCGTACTTTTTGATCGTTTCCGACAAATGTGTAGCCAAAACGGAGGACGCGTCGACTACAGTAAAACCCATTTCCTCTGCCTTTTCGCGAATCTCGGGAGATATCCAAAAAGCCTTAAGCCCGAAGGCCGGCTCAGTTGTCGGTATACCAACAAGGGTTTCTTCAACCCCGGAGGTATTGATGGCAAGATAATGATCCGGTATAAGCTCACCCCTGGACACCTCCACTCCACGTATCTTGATCACATATTCCGTGGGCTTCAATTGAATGTTATCTCTAATCCTTATGGGTGGGACTATGATGCCCAAGTCAAGTGCTAGCTGTCGCCTGATAGTGCTTATGCGCTCGAGCATGTCTCCGCCTTGCGAAGGGTCTACCAAAGGAATTAAGGCGTAGCCTATTTCTAACTCCATTGGCTCTACCGCCATAAGGGGCAAAACGCTCTCTGGCGTAACTTGTGGAGCTCTGGATCCTGGAGATTCCTCCTCTTTAGGTATTTCAGCAATGCGTGCTCTCTCTTTAGTCATGCGGTAACCCAAAAAACCTAGCATCCCTCCTATCGTAGCAAAGGAGAAAAAAGGAAGTCCCGGTACTATCGCTAAAAGAAACAGCATCCCGGAGGCAACGAGCAAGGGCTTGTGACTGGATGTCAGTGAATTGATAAGATCTATTCCGAGGCTGGTCTCACCTGCCGCGCGCGTTACTATCACACCCGTGGCCGTCGAAAATACGAGCGCAGGAATCTGGGCAACCAATCCATCTCCCACCGTCAAAAGGGCATAAATCTGCAAAGCTTGTGCGGCTGTTAACCCCCTTTGCAGTACCCCAATCGCAAGACCGCCTATTATGTTTATGACAGTGATGATCAAGCCCGCTATTGCATCTCCCTTTACAAATTTAGATGCACCATCCATGGCCCCGTAAAAATCAGCTTCGCGTTGTATGCGAGCCCGCCTCTGTCTTGCTTCGCTTTCATCTATAAGACCTGAGTTCAAATCGGCATCGATGGCCATCTGTTTACCCGGCATGGCATCAAGCGTAAACCTGGCAGCAACTTCAGCAACTCGCTCGGCACCTTTGGTGATAACAATGAACTGTATGACGACCAGTATCAAAAATACAACTGCACCTACAACATAATTCCCACCAACTACAAAGTTTCCGAAGGCCATCACTACTTCTCCAGCATATCCCCTTAAAAGGATAAGCCTAGTGGTCGAAACGTTAAGAGCAAGCCTGTAGAGTGTTGCCAACAATAATATCGTAGGAAATGCCGCTATTTCCAACGCCTCTTTAACGTAAAAAGTAGAAAGCAACGTAATTATCGCAAAGGTTATGTTAAGTGACAAAAGGACATCCAAAAGTCTTGTCGGCAGAGGGATTATCATCATTCCCACTATCAAGACGACCAGGATTGCCATGCTTACATCAGCAAAACGGAATATGCCACTTTTCTTCGATGCCCTTTCTCTGGTAGTGCTCATGACTTTCCTCCAAAGGTAAGACTATATATTTGCGATCTTTTTTTGTTTTAACCCATACACAAATACAAGAATTTCAGCAACTGCCTTGTAAAGTTCTTTTGGAATTTTTTCGCCCATTTCAACGTTGTTGTAAAGTGCCCAGGCTAAAGGTGGTCTTTGAACCAAGGGAATATCATGTTTTTGCGCCTCTTCCTTGATCCTGCCAGCTATGATCCCCAACCCCTTCGCAATTACGATAGGTGCATCCATAAGCTTATTGTCGTACTGAAGTGCAACGGCTACTCTAGTAGGGTTGGTTATAACTACATCCGCTTTTTTTACTTCGGCCATCATCCTACGCCTGGCCAGTTCGCGCTGTTTTTGGCGAATTCTTCTTTTCAACTGCGGATCGCCTTCCAGCTGCTTAAACTCTTCTTTGAGCTCCTGTATGCTCATCCTTATGGATCTCTCAAATTCCCATTTTTGATAGACGTAATCAAATAAAGCTATGATAAACAATGATACCGCCATTTTTATGGAAAGATCGAATATCGTCTTAAGCAATGCTTGTAAGCCGTTTAAAAGGGGCATTTGCATAGTTAAAAGCAATGTTTCTAAGCTGCCCTTAAGACCGATGTAAAGCACACCGGCTAAAGCAGCAGCTTTAAGCAAACCCTTGGCCAGTTCAACCAACGATCTTAAGGATAAAACCTTTTTTAAACCGGAAACAGGGTTTAACCTATTCCATTTTGGAACTAAGGGTTTAGATGTAATTAAAAATCCAACCTGGGCAAAGCTTACTGCAAGCACTGCAAGGGCGGACAAACAGGCGATCGGCAACCACGTCTTGATATAAACTGTAACGCCTCTTACGCTTGCCCGCCAAATCCATTGTCCGCGGAAATTACTTTCATCCGAGAGATGAGAGAACTCCCAAGCGAAGAATTCCTTCAACGTCATAAAAACAAAAGTTCCCAAGAAAAAGAGTAAAATCACCCCCATTAGCACAGCCACAGAGGTAATAAGGTCCATGCTCTTGGCTACCTGGCCCTCTTCTCGTACCTTTCTCCTCTTTCTGGGGGTTGCCGGTTCGGTCCTTTCCTCGGCAAATAACTGTAAGTTAAAATTGACGTGCTCGTTTACCTCCAAACCAACACTCCCTCCAAAGCTAAAACTATCGCTTTGCTAATTTCTCCTTGCAAAAAATCTACCAATAACGGCACCATGAACATCAAGATTAACATCCCGAGCAATATTTTTAATGAGAAGCCCAGGACAAATACATTCATCTGTGGGACAGTCCTTGCAACGAAACCGAGTCCAATATCGGCAAGAAGCATAGCTCCCATAAAGGGAAGAGAAATCTTCATGGCAGAATAAAAAAGTTGAGCTACCCACCTTCCCGCCCCAGGATCAATAGCCCACGACCATTCCCAAAGGCCCAAAGAAAGCAGTTTAAAGCTTTGAACAAAACCTTGAAACAGCAAAAGATGTCCATTCCATCTAAAGTAGAACCATAATGCTAGCATAAATTTGAGCTGGCCAAGCAAAGAAACTTGAGCTTCAGAAAAGGGATCCAATATGTTGACCATTCCCAGCCCCATTTGTATCCCCAAAAAACCGCCCGCAATTTGAAAGGCATACAAAGGTAGTGACGCAAAAAAACCAATGCCTATCCCGATTAGGAACTCTCGGGCGGACGCTAAGATCAGCAAAAAAAGGGACCCTTTAAACAGATCTTCAGGAAAAGTCAATGTCGGCGCTACGATCAAAGAAAAAAGAAGAACGAGCAAAAACTTTAGCGGCACCGGGAAAGAAGGAGGCGAAAACACCGGTGCTGCAATTGTAAGGCCCAAAAACCTCAGGCTGACTAGTAATATAATCGCTAAATACTGAACAAGTGAATATTGGAAAGTCATTGTACAAAATCTGCCATATTCTCAAATAAATATTTGGCAAATTCGCACACATGGCCAAACATCCAGGGGCCTAACAGGAACAATAGCAAGAAAACCGCTAAGATCTTAGGAATAAACACAAGGGTCTGTTCTTGAATAGACGTGGCCGTTTGGAGGATACCTATGATCAATCCTACCACCATGGCCGTAAGCAAAACAGGCATGCTCGACAGCAAAATTATCCATATTGCTTCCTGAAAGACATCTTTTACCGACAATTCGCCTCACCTTCACTTAAAGCTATTTACCACACTGTATACAACCAAGTCCCACCCATCAGCTACGACGAAAAGAAGCACTTTAAATGGAAGCGAGACCAACATGGGCGGGAGCATAATCATGCCCATGCTCAACAAGATACTTGCCACTATCATATCAACAACTATGAAGGGTATAAAAATAAGAATACCCATTTGAAAAGCTTTTTTCAATTCGCCCAGCATAAAAGCAGGAATCAATACTCTTGTTGGCACCTCATCTCGACTTTCAGGTTGCGGCAGGTCAGCAAGGGATACCATTAGGGACAGCTCTTCATCGCCAACCTGATAGAACATAAAATTCCTCAAAGGGCCAATGGCATTATCATAAGCCTCCGATGTCGTTATTGTCCCTTCGATATATGGGTTTACAGCCTCAGTATATATACGCTGCCAGACGGGCGACATTGTAAAAAACGTCAAAAACAAAGCCAGAGTAACTAATACCTGATTTGGCGGTAGTTGTTGAAGGCCAATAGATTGGCGCACGAAGCCCAAGACTATAAGAATGCGCGTAAAGCTCGTCACCATTAACACAATAGCTGGGGCCAAGCTCAGTATAGTAATTAGAGCAATGATCTGAAGCGTTAGGGCTACATCACCAGGAGACTCGCTAGCTCTAACATTGATGTCTAAATGTGGAAAAGGTATGCTTTGAGGTTGAGCCAAGGCCTGTTTGCTTGAAAAAACCAAGAGACAAAAGACAAAAAACACTGATAACGACAACTTTAATTTCACGTTACCCCACCTAGACATACTTTTTATTTTCGCTCCAATCATTCAAGCTCCATTTTCCTAAGAGCATAACTCCCGATTTACCGGCAAAGACGCAGATAATTTGGTCTTTGCATCGAATTAAATATACCTTATCGTTACCTAGGGGCAAAAGCGCGATTAGTTGCAATTCCTCAGACTTTTTGAATAATCCCTTTCGCATTGCATAACGATAAAATAAAAACACGGTGACGGCAATTATAGACAATGCCATAATAACCTTTAGGATGTAAAGGACGATCGAAAATTTATAGTTGTTTTGATAAGCTAAGGCCCTTGTCCCCTTTAAGCATAATAAGAAAGCGAGGCATAATGAATTTCCTCGCTCATTCAAAAAGGCCAGAAACCACGTAAATCGTCTTCTCAAAATTTTATTCATTGGGACAAAGCTTTACTCAAGGCCTCTAACACTCTGTCTGGTTGAAATGGCTTAACGACGAAATCTAGGGCGCCCGCTTTTATGGCTTCAATGACCAGTGCCTGTTGGCCCATAGCACTTACCATGATGATCTTTGCGTTCGGGTCGATCTTTTTAATTTCTTTTAATGCAGTTATTCCGTCCATTTCGGGCATGGTTATATCCATTGTAACGATATCAGGTTTAGCCTCCTTATACATGGATACGGCTTCAACGCCGTTGGACACCTCTCCTGCAATCTCGTACCCGTTTTTGACTAAAATATCTTTCAACATCATTCTCATAAAGGCTGCATCGTCAACTATAAGTACCTTTGGCACGAAAATTTCCCCCTTTTATACTCAGCGTAATGACTTAACCCTTTCGCTACGATTCGTTATCTCCGTAATGCGAATGCCGAAATTTTCGTCAATTACAACAACCTCGCCTCGCGCTATAAGCTTGCCGTTTACCAAAATATCCACTGGATCACCGGCCATTTTGTCCAATTCTATCACAGATCCAGGTGCTAAATTCAATACTTCTCCGATAGTCTTAAAAGCCTGACCTAACCTGACCGTTACACGAACAGGGACATCAATTATCAGATTAATATTTTGAACGTCAACATCTTGCTCAGCCAATTCAGCATTCAAGGGTACGAACTCAGCAGGTCTAACCTCAACAGAATCTGGCTCTTGCTTCAACTCGCGAGGCTCGGAAACTGCTCTCTCTGTTGTCGCTCCTTCAAATGGCCCATGGGCTTTTGCCAGCGCAGCCTTTTGTACCGCTTCCTCGTAAGATTTAATCTGCGGAGACATTATTTTTCCAACTTCTTCTGCTAATAAAAGAGCGGCCCTCTGTGGCATTAAACTCAACATTTTTAAATTACCGATATCTTTAATGTCAGCATCCATACAAAAGGCCCATATTTCTGTATCTGAGGGCAGTGTCTCAAAGGGCATCCACTCGCCTTTTTTCACAGAACAAGATGTGCTTTTAATACCGATGCGCCTGCCTCCCAATAAATTTACCATTTCGGATATGGCAGCTCCCGATATTTGGCTAATGCCTTCTTGGGCAGCACTCAGATACAAATCATTCATCGTATCAGGCAATTCGGTTCCATCGCCTCCCATCATTATATCAGCAAGCAGCAGAGCCATTCTTTCTTCCATAACGAAGGCATGCTGCCAATCTTCTATTGCATCATATTCAACGAGATAAAGTATAACACTCTGTACATTAAACCTACTGGCAAAGATATCTTGCCGATAAAAACCGCTTTCCCTTATCTCGGCTTTTACCTCTTCTCCCGAAAGCAGTTGCAGGATGTTTGAGAAAGCCCTAGCATACAATGATGCAATCTCTCTAAGCTCCTCGCTTTCCTTTTCTTTCGTCGTACCTCCTCCGATGCCTTTAAGAAGAGCTTCTATCTCTTCCTGGCTTAACAGTTCATCGGTCATACATCAATTCCTCCTCGGACTGCAACCCAATATCTTCGTCTTCCAAACTAAAAGGTTTAATAATTTTTATAGAGTATCTTTTATTGTGCACTCCTGCTTGGGCTAAATATTTAACCCTACCGCCTATCCTCACCTTAACTGGTTGAAAACAAGATTCCTCGAGCTTAATCACATCGCCAACCTGAAGCTTAAGTAAATCTTCGAGTATCAAATCAACATGCCCAATCTCAACGCTTAGCGGAACCCTAACTTTCATCAATCTCTTTGTGAGATGTTCTTTAGAAGCATCATCTTCTCTGCTGCTAGTGGATACAAACCACTGTTGCGAACTTAAGCGGTCAACGATGGGCTCAATCGCAAAATAAGGAATACATAAGTTTATAAAACCATCTACTTCCCCCAATTTAACTTGTAAAGTCACGACGACAACTACATCCGAGGCGGGGCAAATTTGTGCAAAATAGGGATTGCTTTCCATGTTTTGTATCCTAAATCTAAGATCAACTATTGTTGACCAGCTCTCTTCTAAAAGTTCCAACATTCTCATTACAACCCGCTCGGTTACTGTTCTCTCTATATCCGTTAGCTCTCTGGGCTTATAAATACTTTTTCCTGGTCCACCTAGCATTCTATCCATAATAGCAAACACAAGGCGAGGGTTTATCTCCAAAAGGGCATTGCTGCTAAGGGGGTACATCTCCATGACCACTATAACAGTCGGCTGAACAAGCGATCTCACAAATTCATCGTATGAAAGTTGTTCTACAGAGGCGACTTCAACAGATACCATGGCCCTTACAAAGGACGAAAAAGTGGTCGTGAGTTGACGAGCAAAGAATTCATGAATCATTTGAATCGCCCTAAGTTGATCTTTATTAAATTTATCTGGACGCTTAAAATCATAAAGCTTAACGGCTCCTTCCCTTTCCTCGCCGACCAAGGAAGAGACATCGAGAGTGCCGCTTGAAAGCGCCTTTAAAAGGGCATCTATTTCACTTTGAGACAGCACCTCTGGTCCCACTTCTTTTCACCACCACCTATTGAAGTATAAACTCCTGAAAGAGCACATTTCTTACAGGCAAATTACCCTTTACAGAGGGCAGAATAGTATTCAAACGCTTCGCTATATCTTGAGCCAACGCCAAGATGCCATCTGCCGTACGAAGGTCATCGTAATATCTATCCTTGCACGTGAGAATTATCTCATTTTTCATTTTGCTGATCCATCCTTCTTCGGAAAGCTTCGTAACAACCGTCGAATCAGCCAACTCCAACACCAGGTTAAATCTTGCTATGTGTGGATCCTTGTCGGCTAAGTTCACGGTAAAGTCACCCAGAGGCAACATAGCACCCGGCTTTGTAGTCTTACCAGAAACCTCTCCTACAAGTTGCGGTTTCCCCAAAAACTTGGCGCCTAAAAAAACACCGCCCCCCACACCTAAGGCCAGGCAAACGATCGCTATTACTATCATCGATAAAAAACGCTTTATCATGTATGTAATACCTCGCGATTTAAAATATTTTAGTCCTTGGGCTTAGTCATTATAATGACATCAACCCTTCTGTTGATACGTCGATGTTCCTCCGTATCGTTAGGAACCAATGGCCGCGATTGTCCATATCCAACGGCTCTGATTCTTTTGGGATCGATCCCAGCTTCAACCAGATAAGAACCTACGACCGCCGCTCTCATTGCAGATAAACCCCAGTTATCTCCGTAGGGTCCTTTACGTAATGGGACATTGTCAGTGTGACCTTCAACTGAAATTTGATTTGGGAGATCCTTGACAATTTGTGCAATCTTGTACATCAAGCGCTTCGCAGACGGTCGAAGTTCAACGCTACCCGTCTCAAATAACACCCCATCCATGATCGAAATGACGATTCCCCTTTCCTCAAGCCGTACTGCAACTTCTTTTGTTAGTTTTTCAGCCTCGAGCAACTCCACCATCATTTCGTGAACTTTCTTCATTTGCTCAGCATTTAAAGTCATTTCTTGACCAGGTCCAGTAAACTGAGCCCCTTGTAGAGTTTCTTCACCCGGAATTGCTATCACTCCCCCAGGCAGCACTCCTATTGCACTTTGAAACGAGTAAATCATTTTCTGAAATTTCTGTACATCTATGGTAGAAAAGGAATATAAAAACACAAAAAACGTCAATAACAGCGTTACCATGTCGCCATATGTTGTAAGCCAGTTGCCCTTCAGTTCCGGTATCTCTCTTTTTTTTCTCCTAGCCATTTAACAGCAACACCTATTCTATCTGGATTCTTTTTCCTCT